>CAZEBL010000011.1:3469-20879 GCA_964510325.1 uncultured Melioribacter sp.
GAGGCGTTCCATTTTGTAAGGACATTTAGTTTTTAAATGGAAACATGGTCTGCAGAAAAGATTTTTTTTCTCAACCGATAAATGTAATGCCGGAAGAATGTATTCATTACTTAACGTCGGTCCATAAATAACAAGACTGGGTATTTTAAATGCCGCAGCAATATGAGCTAATCCGCTATCATTACTTATAAAATAGGAACAGGAGGCAATCTCTTTAATGGTTCCGGTAAGATCCCTATCTTTAACAATAGAAAAACCATCACCTATCTGCTCGCAAATTTCATCTTCATCAGGTCCGATAAAAAATACTATTTCCCAACCTAATTCACTTTTAATTTTATTTGCAGTTGCGATAAAATTCCCCAGATTCCATCTTTTAATTTGTCCGTCTTTATTACTGCCGGGGTGGATACCCACACGATTCTTTTTCTTCACTTCATTTAAATCTCTTTCAATAAACAGGTCGTAACTTTCGTCATCATATATTACGCCAATAAGCTCAAGAAGATCAAGATTCATGCGAGTTCTTTTTTTACTCCCTAATCGGTATTCAAGCTGATTAGTAAGACTTTTAACAAAAAATCTGTATGTTTTATTTAACGCCACCGAGCTTCTGTTAAATCCGATCCGGTACTTTATTCGTGCAATCAAAGGCGCCAGTAATATTTTCCTTTTTTCAATTATATAATTAAAAAAGCAATGAGTAAATGAAAAGCTTTTTAAATTCCGAATAAATTTATAATAACCGAGTACTCCCTTAAATTCATCTGCGCCATAATTTAGAACAACGTCTACATAAGGATTATTTTTAAGAATATTTCTTTGAGTTTCTCCCACAACAACAACACAGAGAAATGTTCCTTCTGTTTTTTTCTTAAGAGCTCGGAACATTGGTGTAGTCATTAGAACATCACCAATACCACCACCAGCAAAAATCAATATTCTAAACTGATTGTTCATAGTTTCCTTAAAATTTTTTTGAATTCGTAGTCAGCCATTTTAATCCGGTCCATAAGTTTATTTTTGTTACTGTATCTATTACCAATAAAAATAGTTGCAAAGATATCCTGAACAATTCCAAATACTCTTTCAATTTTAGAAATGTTTTTCTGACTAATTGCAATTAATGGCACATAACCAAATTTATTCATTGTCGTAAAAGAAATTTCCTCAATTCTTTTGACTTGTTTCCTAGAAAAATGTTTTTCCCATTTTCGAATATTATTAGGTAATATTTCTTTGCCGTAATTATGTTTTCCGTCAACTATATTCTTAGTATATCGATCTGGCGCCAGCATATTTTCAGACCAATTTATTCCCAGAAAATCAGTTATTCTGATTGTTTCCATCTTGGGATTTTTTAAAAGAGACTCATAATTAATAATAAGAAAAGATTCATGCGCAGATTTCTCTAAATAATCAATAACCATAAACATTCTTTTTGACCATTTACTGCTGCATAAATAAATGTTTTTACCCCACTTCTGTTTCCAGGAAAGACATATGTCTCTAACATCTCTAACGATTAAAATAAATTTTGATGACGGAAATAGATTCTTTAATGAAGAGATATTTTCAGAATTCTGAGGTGTTTTATTGCCCCATATTTTGCGATCACTATTATTAAAGAAGTATCGAAGAATATTTTGAAGAGTAAACCATTTGTTTTGAGAAACATTGATGGATGTATTTATGTTTTCAAGATTACCCCACTGGTCTAGTTTCATCAATAAATTTCTCAATTTTTCTATCGAATGTTGAGATTTGAATTGGGATTCAAACTTATAGCCATACTTTGAAAGGTTATACAAAAAAGGCATTTCACCGTTAATATAGATTTCGGGATGGGAATTAAGAATATTCTTTAATAGATCCGTTCCGCCACCGGGAAATCCGCAAATGAAAACCGGTGGGGGTGTATTATCGAGCAAGTTGTAAATTTCGGTATCATTCATCTGTAATTAAATTTGTTCATTGTTTCACCGCAAATAGACCAGAATTTTTCGGACTTTGAATCATCCCATTTCGACCAATGTTCAATAGGATTAATTGATATATTTTTCCTCCAGGGGAAGAAAAGTCTTTTAACTGTGCGTTTTAACATATAACCCTTAGAAGTATTGATCGGACGGGTAACAAATCGTTTCCATACATTGAATGGAATTTCTATTTCAAGAGGATTTGTAAGCTTGTTTCTGAAATGATTATAATCGGTAAGCAAATCCTCAAGCTTAACATAGTTATTAATCTTATCGTGTAAATAATCATTTGTGTATTTCCAGTACCAGCAAAGTTGTTCAAACCGATCCAACTCAAACCAATTCCTGGAAATAATTTCCTGATTCTTCGGAAGTAAAGGCATGGAAATCTCTTTTGGAGTGAACAGATACCTAATATAAACCGAACGGACAAAATCTCTTCCGTCGCGCACTATATGCATCATTGGAGGATCAAATTTCTTTTTTAACCAGTCTGTACTGAATCTAAGGTAAGGATTATATTCACCGTAAAATAACCGATCATGATATTTCTTCATAAGTTTATTAAATCTTTGTTCTAGAAAACTATTGCAAACATTCGAAAACTCACCGGAATAGGAAAGTGCTATTAAATGCTTATCAAACGGATCGGGATGATGTAAAACTACTCCTCTTTTGTCTTTGTTTAATAGTTCAGCAATAAATTTTGAACCGGACCGTCCTATAGAAAAAATAAAGAAGACTCTTTTCATTTGTAAAATTATTTTTTGTTTAGTTTAACAACCATAATTGAATATGGCTTAATACTCAGTTTATTTTTTTCGGATATTAAATTTAATCTTTTTATATCAGCTGCCCAATGATATGAGAATAACTTATCAAAAAGAACCAATTCAACATTGGAAATATTACCTCTGTCAATAATTTCTAAATCTTTCAGATCAAATTCCGCTTTCTTGTTGCTGTAATTTAAAATCTGCATGAATATTTCTTTCTCACTCGAAGTTACAAGAATTAGGGTCCTGTTCTTTTCGATATATTTAATGAATTTACTCCCTGATGTTTTATAAAAATAACTGATCGCTTTTGCTTGAGGAGTTTTATAGTAATTACTTATAAAGTCGGATTCCGCATTAAGGTATTTGAATTCGGGTACATATTTTCGGTTCAATAAAAGATACGATGCTTTTGCAGTATAACCATGATGGAGTATTCCATAGGAATTATGTCCGGCATAAAATTTCATCAGATAATAGAACATTAGCAAGGCATGAGTTTGTGTATTATATGACTTGTTTGATTTTGAGGTTAAAAAAACTGAATATTCGGTATAAAAAAAGGATGGCTTATAATTGCCCGGAAAAAACGAGAGCAGTTCTTTTTCAAGACTAAGGATATTTATCGTCTTTATTTTCTTCTCAAGATCATTTTCGTTTACTATTTCTTCCTTGGTATTATTGTAATAATGAGGGGCGAAAAAATCAATGGTTTTTAGTTTGTTTCTTGCCTTCAAAAAATTGACTAATACTCTATTCCATTCTTCTTTTTTATTTTGCCGGAAGTAATTTCCCTTTTGCGAGTTATACAATGATACAATCACTTTATCCTTCGGGTATAATCGCTTAATCGTATCTGTTATTTTTTCTACGATACTTCCATAAGTTTCGGCATCATAAATAGAATACTCTTCATTCCCTATTTCCCAATAAACAGAATCGACAATTGAATGGGTAAATTTTAATTGGTTTATTATATAATCGAGAATCTTATTCCATCTATTAACCGGCAGAGGATTATTTTTATTTTCATTGTTAAATTTCTCTACCTGAAATATTTTTCCTTCGTCAATATAAAATGTTGAATTAATCTGAATGACAGGACTTATTGAATTTTTTTTGCAAAAGCGGAGGAATGAACTGTAAAGAGTATCAGGAATATCAAAATCCGCCTTATTCATTTTATCAAATTCCAGCTGGTTAGCAGATAGATATTTGCGGATAGATTGATATGCTTCACCTATATACTTTGAAGAATTCCAAAAATAAAACCGCGCTACATTTCCACCGGGGTATCTAATAAACTTAATGTTTGCTTCGCGAGTAAGTTCTACCAGCTCCTTATCTCCTTCAATCAACAGCTTCTGAAAAACCGGATCGATTATATTTGCATTTACACCAAATCTTAATTGTGCATAAAGACACTGTAGAGAACTAAAAAGAAAAATGATAATAAAAAATTTTTTCATTTACTTAACCGAAAAATGTTCAAGTCGAACTCAAATACTTTATACGTAACTTTATTAATATTGTTTTGCAATGCCAAAAAGGCACCAATTAAAAACAAAATATGCTCCTTGTTATATGTTAATCCTGTCAGCGAAATAATAGAAATAACCAACAGACTTATTTTTATTCCATAAGTTATGGGAAATGCGACCTGATTAGAACTTTTCTGCTTGAAGATACTGTAAATAAAAAGAAGAAAAATAATTAATCCTATTAATCCAAGTTCACTCAAAATTCTAAGATAATCGTTATGTACTGTTTTGCCTCCTAAAAGGAACCAGGAATTAGGACCCAGCATTTCAAGAGTGGTTGGTGAGGCAAGAAAGTTATTAATACCAACACCAATTCCCCCACTGTTAATAAAATTCATAATTGCAACGTAATAGGAAATAATTCTGTTAACATATGTCTCCCGGAATAAGAGTCCCTCAACATTCTCTACATTTAACGTAAAGAAAAAGAAAATAAACAAAAGACTGAATATTACAATCCCCCAGAATTTTATTCTGCTTAAATTTAGTACTCTTTTTCTTACACCAGTAAATAATAAAATGAATAAACCGAGAATTGTTGCAGCAACATGCATTCTGTGTCGTGTAATTGCAAGAGTACTCAAAAGCAGGAATAATATTAAAATATATAACCGGGAATTTTTTTTATTGTCTCTGGAAAGAAATGAATATGAAAATATAAATGGTATGGTTATTGCGAGCAAAATGGCAAGATTTGACTTACTATATACACCACCAACTCTTGAAAATTCATTTTGTGCCAGCTCGGATTCACTTCCAACAAGTCTTGAAATCACATCAAATCCAAATAATTCCGGCCAGGTAAAAAATAACTGAAGCAAAGAGAGAAAGAAAACTCCTTTAATAAAATAATTAATACCATCTTCTTCTCGGAAAAGGTAATTGAAAATATAATAGGAGATCGGGAGTATAAGAATGTTATTTATAAATGCCATTCCCAATACTTTATTATATGCCCATGTTATTGAAACTATCCCGAAAAGAACAAAAATCAAATAAACCTGAATTGGAACTGCCGGTCTTTTCAATACATCAGGATTGTTAAAAACAATAATTATAAAGGAAAAATAAATGAAGACTTCATACATAAATAATTCGTATTGATAAAATTGCGGAGGCACACCTAGTAATTGACCGAAATCGAAAACTGATCTTTGTAATATGAGGCTTACTGGTAAGAAAAAGGCATAAGCTGTTAAAGAAGATCCTGTTCTATTAGAATAGTATAGAAGAAAAATGAACCCGAACAAAATTATAAGAAACTTTAATGTATCTTTTCTGGTGAAGTATCCTGTATTCTGGCTAAAAACTGAAACTACAAAAACAAGGCTTGAGATCAGGATAAGCAATAAGATCATCCAGAAAGTACCGTTAAAAAATCTCTGATTGAATTTGTCGTTTTTCAAGATTACTCGCTCACTTTATTAGTTCGCATAAATTTCCTGTAGAATAATTGTACTAGCTGTTCCCTTTCACCTTTGGTGATACCAAATAAATATGAAAGGAAGAGATATAAACCGAGACTTATAATAAATACTATAACTCCGCCATTCCCCACAAGATTGTATAATAAAATAAGTAGAATAAAAAATATTACTATAAGGAAATATCTAGAATCGAACGGCGATAATTTAAAGATTACCAGAAGCTGGATTACAGAAATTATATTAAGTAATCCTACAGTTATTGCGTGCGAAATAGCAGCGCCCACCATTCCATATTCAGGGATAAGAATAATAGATGTAATAATAAGAACCAGAACCATAATTATCGAATTAATAAGATTGATTCTTGCACCTCCGCAAATTGTAAGCAGCTGTCTGGTAGCTCCAACACCTATATTGATAAGCTCGCCAATTAGAATATAGATTATTACACTGGAAGATGAACTAAAGTCCTTTCCGAAAATCGATACGATCTGTACCTGAAACCATAATATGAAGAAAAAGATTATACTTCCTATAAAGAAAATTATTTTGGTAATTGATTTATATAGCGAATTTAATTCGGTGAAATCATTTTTACCCACCATCCTACCTGCAATTGGCATAAATACCTGGTTTAATGCGTAAGCCGGGATATCAACAAAATTGGCGATTCTAAGACCAACATAATAAATACCAACCTGACTGCTGGAACCTAAAATACCGAGTAAAAAAGTATCGATCCATTTCTGGGATTGATTAATTGCTGTGGCTAAAAACATAGGTAAAGAAATTGAAAACAATTTTTTCTTTTCATCTCTTTCCAGATGAAATCTTAAGCGGATTTTGTTCTTTATAATAGGTCTGAATAGAATTAGCATATAAATCAAATGTGCTACCAGAAATGAAACTATTACAAGAGTAGATCCAATAAAAAACAACGTGAAGAACAAAAAAGAAAAAAGAATGAATATAGGGTAAAGCAAAGTTGATATGAATTGACCCTTATCGCTCTGATTATTCGTCTGATATATTACTAACATCAGAGAATTTAACGTCATCACAGGAATTGTGAGGGCAAAAAAGAGCACATAGCTGGAAAGAACCGGATTTGAGAAAAAATTAACAGCAATAAAATTTGAGAATAATGCAATAATTACAGAAAGGCAAATGCTGATGAATAAACTTATTGTAAATCCGTAATTTTTTATCTCGTTGTATAATTGAAATTTTTCCTGACCAATCGCTATTGAACTTTGACGCAGAATACCATGATTTAATCCGAAGAGTGCATATAAACTACTCAGGAATGAAATTGAACGTGCTAGTGTAAAATTACCAAGCTGTGCCGGCGATAAATATCTAGCAAAAAATGTAACACTAATAAACCTTACAAATACTGCGATAAGGTTGTAAATTGATATGGCAGCTGATTTTTTTAAAATGAATTTAAGAGCCAATTTTAGATTCCGGGACTTTATACATTTCAGATAGTCTCTTGTAAAGACTATAAGTCTCCGGTAACACATCGGAAATATTCAGATTAAACTGATTAACCGGATTTGCTTTTTCAGATTTTATATTACTGCTTTCTGGATATAGAATATTGTATTTGTATCCTTCCAATATTTCCGGATAATAATCAAGACCAAGAAAATCTAAAACTGAACGTATTGTTGATTCGGTCTTAACTACAAGATCCTCGAAATTAATTACTATAATATTTTTATTGTTCTTTAAGAGAAAGTCAATAATTTCTACCGCACGTCTCCAACGATATGTAGCTTCTTCAAATTTTTTATTCCCTCTGCTCATAATGGAAGAGACCACATTGTTTCCGTCTCTAAGTATTGCTATAATGTTAAAATTCGGAAGACTCAAATAATCCTTAATAGAATATTTTGAAGTTGGTAATCTCTTCCCCAGACCGATCTTTTTTAATAATCTTGAATATTTACTCCCTTTTTTAGAAATCTCAATCTGATTTGGAATACAAAGTTTGTTGCCAAGAAATTTTTTTCCGGTCATTTTGCGAATTGTAAAATTAAGATCTTCAATAATAACAGCAACTTCTTTATGTGAACCGATTATGGACGCAAGCAATGTTGTTCCCGACCGCGGCGGTCCAATTATTAAAAAATAATTCGTACCTTCAACAAATCTCTTGCTCATATTACCTGAAACGCGGAAAATAAAACGATAATATTTTATTACTTAAAGAGGATAAAGAATAATCTCTTTTAGCATTTTTATAAATCAGTGAATGCTTATCTGCAAATTCATAGTTGAAATCTCGAAATACAAACCCGAAGAGTTCGTTGATCATATTAATTTCGTGTTTATAAATATCATTCTTCCAGGAATCAATTCTTTTATCAGAAATGCCGAGAAATGATTCCGATGAAGTGCTGTTGCCAAACCAGTTTTCACCTAACAGTTTCGGTGTGAGTAAAACATTTTTGAAATCAATACCAATAAATTCACATAACTGTTTCATTACCTCAGCTGAATTTACAATTAAGTCCTCATACTTTATTATTTTCATTTTGATATTTCTGTTCTTGTTCCTGTATAGATGATAATATGAATTATACATGGAATATAAAGGCATTTTAAGTGAATTTATTTTTTTCTTTGAGAAGGTGCGCAAAGCAACCAGATTGGCATATGGATTTCGTAAAATATAAATGAATGTAGCTTCAGGATAAATATCGAGCCATTCATTAATAAGTTCAGTATTTTCGACCGACTTTTCAACAACCCTTAAATCACTACTCAGTTCTTTATTAAAAAGACTTTTAAACATTGCTGAAAAATAGAGGTCGCTAAGCTCTCTTATATCTTTAGTTGGAGTAGAAATTAAAATTTCTTCAAAAAGTTTTATGTTCCACCTTCCGCTTGTAAATCCATCAGCAACTTTATTCTCTTTAGAATTCTGAAATTCAACCCAGTTGATAAGGTTCCGTTTGAATTGGTCAATAGAAACATTTTCGGGTTTTGTTCTTCTGGTAAAGTAATTTATCCAGAGCCGACCGTTTTGGAAAAAATGCGATTCCATGGGAACTACAAAAAGATCAGGGTGCCCGTCAAATAGATTTCTCAATAATGTGGTACCTGATTTTGAGCACCCCAGTATAAACACAGGTTTATCATTTACTTTGATCATATAATCACAATTAAATGAAAGATTTAACGGAGAATGAGCCGTTAAGCAAATTATTTTTATTGTAAACTAATCCTTCTACATGGGCACCGGAATAACGTGCAATTGCATCACCTGCAGCAGTATCCCACTCGTAAGTTGGACCTAATCTATAATAGATATGTGCTAATCCGCTTGCAATCATACAAAATTTTAAAGAAGACCCGATCGAAATGTTCTTTTTTATACTATAATTAGCAAGTATATTTTTTTCTTCAGGTGAACTATGTGATTTACTTGAAACGGCTATAATTCCCCTTGATATATCCGGATCACATTCAATTTTCTTATGGGTATTACCATCGAAAAAGAATGAACCGTAATTTTCTGCTCCCCAGAAGAGTAGACCGCACTTATCATCAGAAAATATATCTGCGGAATTTAATTCTTTAAATACATTTATTGCTGGTGCATAAATCATCCCGAAAACGGGGATATTATTCTGTATTAATGCAATATTAACTGTAAACTCTCCGTTCCTCGAGATAAATTCCTTTGTACCATCAAGTGGATCAATCATCCAAAAGACCGAGTCACTTTTAACCGGTCGTTCTTCTGATTCCTCCGAAATTATTTTTATATGCTTTGTAATTTTTTTTAATCCTTCGGATATAATTCGGTGAGATTCAATATCTGCTAATGTTAAAGGAGTATTATCATTTTTGAGATCAATCTGGAATGAATTGTCATTATAGATGCCCATTATTACTCTTCCGGCTTCCAGCGCAATATCAATTACGTCATCTAACAAAATCTCAATTTCATTTAATACTATTTTTCGATTCATTGCTCTCTGTTTATCCGGTAAAGTAATCCCAATATTTTTTAAGCTCAATATTCAGTAAACTTGAAAGGCCCCTGTTTGCATTGTTATAATAATCCTGAAGAAAGAGTTTTATTCGTTCGGACATTTGGGGGACAATTTTATTTTCTGAAAGAAACAATTTTTGATTAAGTCTAAGAATTTTCTTTGACAACGTCGAAATACTTCTATAAGAATTAATAAATTGGAAATGTTCGTAATATTTTTGACCGGCTAAAAATTTATTTAAGTATTTGTTCAAATAAATGTAATAGGAAGTATTTCGGGGAATTCGAGACCTGTTAAGATGAAAACCGGCATCAATTTCAATTCCGCAAGAAGGTATGTCAAGAAATTCAAGGACATCCTTGAAATTGGATTTTATGTTCCCGAAGAATTCTTCGAAAATAAGAACCTTTATATTTTTCTTTTCGAACAGATTGTAATAAATTTCTATATGCTTTTTATATTCACCTCTTTGCAGAATTGTGCCCGGATTATTAAATATAGTATTCTCAAAATTGTCCAGAGCCAGTCCATTGCCGAGCAAATGCCAATAATGTGAATATGCGCGTTTTACAGGATCTCTTAACAATATCAGTAATTTAACATCTGGTAAAAGCTTGCGTATTCTACCAGGAGCTTTAAGTGAAGAAAGATAAGTTGTGGTATCCTCGCCAATATACTTTTTATTTTTTCCCGGATTGAAAAATGAGTTATACCAGATAACTAAATTCTCGAAATTCTCTTCATAATTAAATTCAGAAATAAATTTCTTATCAGACGGAAAGTCGGGATGTTGTAAACGGTCATCAATATCGAAGAAGAATATTTCCTTGTTAGGAATGAAAACGTCAGGATGCCCCGCAAGCATATGATGAAGAGAAGTTGTACCAGCCTTCATTGCCCCAATAATTATAAAATCAGGAAATCTCATAATCTGAAAATTCCCTATAATCTAATTTCCATTCACTCAAGTCCGTTTCAATAAGGCCCTCTAGTTTAGCTATATTTTGCGAATAGTAATGATTAAGTAATTTTTTAGTATTAACAGGAATACCTTCATGATCTGAATTCTTTGATACAGCTCCTTTTACTCGCTTAATAAAACTTCCCGGTAGAAAAGGTTTTACACCGAATCTAATTATATCAGAATAGATCAATTTGCTTAATAATTTGTTTCTAAGGATAAATTTTTCTGCATATCGAACAGATGTATCAGGTTGAAAACTGGAATCAACTCCAAGAAACGTGAATAATTCTTTAAAGAATCCATTCATATTGTTTTGCATTTTTTCAAAAATAAAAATTTTTATACGTCCTCGCGGAAAAATCTCGTAATAAGGGATTAATCGATCGTAATAATTTCCCTCCTGAATAACTAATGTGTTCTTATCATTTATAACCTCTTCAAAACTTTTCATCTTTTTCCCCATTCTAAGACTCATCATGTATCTTGAGAAAGCTCTATCCACAGGGTTTCTTAAAACAGCAATTATTTTTGCATCTGGAATAAATGAATAAATTTTTTGGGGGGCAACGGAACTATTCATATAGGAGGGGGAAACTTCACCTCTGGATTTAAAACCCGAACTACCCTTATAAAATTTTTTATATTCATCAATAGTTTTTGCCCAATATTTTCTTTTACCGGGATTTATAGGATCATAAGCAAAGAAATTGATCTCTTTTATTTTGGGAAGAAAAATTTCTGGATGTTGTTTAAGATAATGATAAAGTGATGTTGTACCAGACTTAGCAGCACCAATTACAAGAAAGTCTGGAAGATTTGTTTCAGACTTCACCATGGTTTAAAGATAATACCATTTTCCAAAAGGAAATTTTTTATTTTCATAACAGAATCTTTGATATTTATAATACCCGGTATTTTTATATCATACGAGATATCATACGGGGGATTATCATTAGACCAGACTACTTTTATTTTTTCATCAATAATACTTGTCTTAAAAATCTCAAGATCTCTATCAGAAAGATTAATGGCTGTTATAATTAGAATTAATCCAGCGTCGATAAAAAGATTGGCAATTTCAGAAAGACGGCGGAGATGTTCTTCTCTATGATTGTTATTACCCTTGATGTCTGCATCTAATCCGTACAGAACATTCCCGATTCCAAGGAAATATACACGTTTACCTTCATTAAATAATTCGACTTCCAATTCTTTTGCAACTTCTTTTTTCCCTGATCCTTTTGGACCCGTGATAATCAATGCAACAGATTTCTGATTATATTTTTCGGCTCTTTCTTCAAAAGAGATACCACTTTTTTCCCATTTATAATTTCGTTGGGCAATTTTTTCTCTTAACCATGTAAAATCATCTTGAACTGCATCCCTTATAATCCCGCCACCAACAATTTCATAATTATCGACGAGAACAAACCTGCTAGTACCAGATATATCCTCGGTTTTGTCGAATGCAATTGTCTTGTTAAGCGAAAAGACACATTCAGCTATATCATTTTTATCAATCTTTCCATTATTACTTATTGTACTTAAATCAGAAGCATCAATAATTCTATGAATTTCTTCTAAACGTGCAACCGCTTTAAACGTACCTAACTTTAAAATATAGTCTTTTTCTTTTACTAAAGGATTCCTTCCTAACCAGAATAGATTGACTTTAATTTTTTTTGAAAACAAAGGTTTCTGTTCGGATGCGATTGTTGCCAGCTCGCCTCTTTGAATGTAAATCTGTTCTTTCAATGTAAAGCCGATCGATTCACCTGTTGTAAGTCTGGAAGGAATGGCTGCATTAAATTTTTCGAACTTATTAATCCTGCTTTTTTTACCGGACGGATAAAATACAATTTCACTCCCACTATCAACAGTACCACTCTCAACAGTTCCCGCTACAATTCTTCTTTGATCTCCGTTCTGAGTAAATTTATAAACATCCTGAACATACATTCTGAAAGGTTTATTCTCCTGAGGTTTTTCTTTTTCGAATTTATCAAGTGCTTCCAAAAGAGTAGGCCCATCATACCAGTTCATAATTTTGCTTGACTTGGCAAGATTATCTCCATTACGTCCACTAACAGGAATAACATATCGGGGTTCAAGTTCTATCTCTTTTAAAAAAGACAAATATTCGACCTTAATATTTTGAAAGACTTTCTGATCATAATCTACCAGATCAAGTTTGTTGATTAAAACTGCAATCTGTTTTATGCCTAACATGGAGAGCATGTAGCCATGCCGTCTAGAGTTCTCCTGAATTCCTTCAAGAGCATCAATAACAAGAATTGATGCTTCTGCACGGGCTGCACCGGAAACCATGTTTTTAAGAAATTCAATATGACCGGGTGCATCAATAATAATATAATTTCTCTTTCTGGTCTTGAAAAAAACCCGGGCGGAATCAATAGTTATTCCCTGAGATTGCTCATCTTTTAATGCATCCAGTAGAAAGGCATATTCAAATGGTTTAGAATTTTTTTCGCAGTATTGTTTAATATTATCAAGTTTACCTTTTGGTAGAGAATCGGTATCAGCCAATAATCTTCCTATGATTGTACTCTTACCATGATCAACATGACCGACAATTACAATGTTCATCTGTTCTTTCATAATTACATATATCCGCTTCTTCTTAATGTTTCAAGTCCGCCGCCATCATCCTTGTCCTGAGCCCGACCGGACCGTTCTGCAATATTTTTAAGAGTTCCGCTTTGAAGTTCCTCAATTATCTCATCCACATTTCTTGCTTGAGAATTAATTGGGAAAGTACATGGATAACATCCAAGTGAACGATACCTCTTTCCATCACCTTGATTGTAATAAAGCGAAACCGTAGGGATATTTTCTCTTTTTATATACTCCCAGATATTTAATTCTGTCCAGTCCAAAAGAGGATGAATTCTAACATGAGTGCCGGGTGCAAAATCAGTTTTGTATTGATTCCAGAATTCGGGTGGTTGATCAGCAACATCCCAAACACTTACTTCATCTCGAGGGGAGAAATATCTTTCCTTTGATCTGCTTCCTTCTTCATCAGCTCTGGCTCCGACAATTACACCTGTATAAGGTTCTTTATTAGAATCGATTTCATAATTACCAGTTTCATGATTAAGTCTGTATCTTTTTCCTGTACCGCTAAGTGTATTGATTAAAGCATCGGTTTTCAGATTCTTACAGCAAGTAATCCGATCAACTTTGCCATCGGGATATGTTTCTTTATTTGCCAATGCAATTTCATTTTGTCCATAAATCATATTTAAGTTCCAATTTCTAGCCAGCGTATCCCGGTATTTAATCATTTCTGGAATTTTATATGAAGTATCAATATGCACTAAAGGAAAAGGAACGTGTCCAAAGAATGCTTTTCTTGAAAGCCATAGTAAAACAGTACTATCTTTTCCTATAGACCATAGCATGCAAAGATTTTTAAAATTTGCATAAGCTTCACGGAAGATATGAATACTTTTATTTTCAAGTTGATCTAAATGATCCATTCTGATTTATAACTCCTCGATTTTTTGAATTGCAAATATAAGAAAGTGGCCTTGTGTTTGCCGAAAAATTTTTTAACTGATTATTTTATTTTTTATTAAAAGCGAAATTACCTGGTAAACATTTTCATTAAAATTTTTTGATTTGTCATTTAATAGTATTAATTCCGGATTAAGTGGTTCTTCATACGGAGACTGAATTCCTGTTAATTGAGTTATCTGGTTAGAATCTGCCTTTGCATAAAGACCTTTTGGGTCTCTTGACTGACAGATTTCCAATGGACATTTAACAAATATCTCAAAAAAAGAATTTGGTTCGAACAATGATCTCGCAAAATCCCTGTCTTTTCTGAAAGGTGAAATGGCAGCCGTAATAACTACCAAACCAGCTTCAACAAACAATTTTGATACCTCTGCTAAACGTCGAATATTCTCGTGACGATCAGAATCTGAAAATCCCAAATCTTTATTAAGACCATGACGAATATTATCACCATCAAGAAGAAATGTATGAACGTTTTTATCAAAGAGGATACTTTCAATTTCCGAAGCAAGAGATGATTTGCCGCTTCCGGATAATCCTGTAAACCATAGACAGGCTGCTCTATGTTTTTTGAGTTTCATCTGATCGGACTGACTGACTTTCTTACTATGCCAATACACTAGTGAATTTTTATAGGGCATTTGTCTCTACTTAAGAAGTGGTTTTTATTGTGTTAGGGAAAAATTTTGTTTTTAGTAAAGTAAAATATTTTTTCAACTGATTAATGAACATAAAATAAATGGCTGTAAATATTCCCGATATAAACATTATTACAACAAACCACACCGTCCTTATAGGACCAGCCTTTTTAACTGGATCTTTTGAATATTCGCGGATATTAAGAACAGGCGCATCTTTTATCTCATCAATTCTTGCAAATTCGAGTTGCTTTACCAATTCCGTATAAACAGCTTGAACAATTTCAAATGAACGTGTTAATCTACCCTGTTCAAGAATTAATTCCGGCGAGCGGACAATTCTATTTTGTTCACGAAATTTTTTTAACTGATTCTCTACAATAATCAAAGAGTCAGCAACTTCTTTTATTCTTTTCTCAATATAAAATCTTTGCTCCTTTGCGTAGGATTTACTTTTTGTTCTCAAGTATTCATCAAGATAAACTCCAAGACTATTTACAACATCGGAAGATAGTTTTGATTCAGGCATGGCAACTTTCACATTTAATATGCCGGTAGTGTTGTCATATTCTGTTGTTAAATTATCTTCAATAAAAAATTTATAAAAACTAAGGAACTGCAATCGCTGTCTCAACGTTTCCGGATAATCCTCATCGGGTTCAATTTCATAATAGGTAATTAAATTAACCGAGTCCTTAAATTCTATAGTTTGATATTTCCTATACGCTATTTTCTCAATAATTATTTCGCTTCTAAGGATATTATTATAAATCTGGAGCGGATTACTTTCTCCTATTTTAACACCTGCTATTGATGCTAGATTATAAAGGGAGCTAAGAGAAGTTGACTTACTTCCATATTCCGGTAAGACAACAATATTACTTTGATAATAGTTACTAACAAAAAAGACGAGATATGCCGCGGTCAATAATGCAACTATAAAGTTTACAATAAGAAATTTTTTAAAATTCGAGAGAAAATTGTTAACAAGAGGAATCAACTCCTCTAGCAAATTATTTGCAAGATTTTGATTACTAACCGAATTATCGCTATTCATGTCGTTTTATTAAATTAACTATTTGATTATAGTTTATTAACCAATACAAGTATTGTAAATACACTGGCTGCAATTGCAAAAATATCTTTAATAGTAGCAGCCCACTCGAATTTATCATCTGGATCCGATGGAGGAAGTTTTTTAATATTTATAATTGCCCCATCCAGAACATCCGGGTTGGAACCAAACCATCCCAAACTTACTCTTTGTGAGATACCGTTTGGAAGAGAAAAAACTGCAAAATCAGCAGAATCTGAAAGTCCTCCGGCATTATCGATATAATCCCACATCGATTTCCCCGGAATAAATTTAAATAGGCCCGGATTATTCACTTCACCGCTAACAAGAATAGTGTTGGGTTTCTTTGGTACAAATATGCTATCTTGATGTTGAAGAAAAACATTTGCTGATTTATCGTTATCTCTGTAGAGCGATTCCAAATCAACAATTATCCTTTTTCCTCCCCTATAAAAATGAGAACCATAAAGAAATGCCTCGGAGGTTGGACCGCCGGCTTCTTTTAATAGATCGAGCACAGTTTCATTACGCTGTTTAAGAACGTAAACTCCGGGAAAAGTGACTTCTCCATTAATTTTAACAATTCGCTGTTTTTCCAAGCCAGGATCTTTTCTAACTACAACAATATCCTTGTGCATTAAAAATTCGTCTGGTTTGGATTTTTCATTTAATGAAAATGAACCGGCTAATGGAATTTTTTTTGATTCACTAATTATTTCCTTCCCGGATTGATCTACAAAAACTCTATTTAAATATGCTTCCTTTTTAAATGCCTCTTCAGTAAAACCGCCGGCTTGTAAAACAAGATCCATTACAGTCATGTTTTTGTTCAATTTGAATTTACCCGGATGAAAAACCTCTCCTTCAATAGAAACATACTCATCAATAACCTTATTAACATTTGTCTTGTATAAAATTACCTTATCACCGGGCGCAAGCGAAATATTTGAAATTCTTTTATAGTAAACAGAATCCAGATTGAACTTAATTATTGATGAGGAAATACCATCCGGATTAATTCGAATAATATCTCCACGCTGTAAAAATGTGGATCCTTTTCGAATTGGATCGTCCAAACCGCCGGATTTTATCAACAGATCCAAAAGTGTAAGATTGTTTGCATATGGTAAGGTAACTGGCTCTTTAACAAAACCGCCTATCGATACAAACTGTTTATCTACAAAATCGAACTTCGAATAAATCCTTACAAGATCTTTTGGCATTAATTTTACGTTTTGAGTAGAATTATCTTTTAGTGCATCCTCTAGATTGAATGTAATAAATTCAAAGCTACTGTCAGGAAGAGTTCTAATAATATCTGCTCTTGACGTAAATGCATATGGTGTCAACCCGTTTGCTTGCTTAACTAATCCAGATATAGTCGGATTAGATTCAAGAGCATATTTACCCGGGCGATTAACCGATCCTTCCAGAGTGATATAATTTTCTAATCGATC
>CAZEBL010000011.1:20889-26783 GCA_964510325.1 uncultured Melioribacter sp.
AATAGTCTGATCAGGGCTGTTGATATTAGATTTAAAGTTAACATCAATAATTTTTTTAGCAGGGCTATATAACTCTCTCTGCGAAAAAGGAAGGATTCTATTAATTTGAATACGATCGGTATATGCGGTTGGTTTAAAACCACCAGCATATGATATCAATTCTTTTAATCCTTCTGCATTTTTTAATTCGTAAATTAAAGGCCGGTTAATCTCCCCTTCAATCTCTACTGATTTTATTCTTGGTGGAATAAAAATTACATCATTATTTTGAAGTCTGATGTCCGAACTTAACTCTCCTTTTAATAGATAATCATACAAATCAACCTTTGCGATTATTATCTTATCTCTTATTACACTTATTTCACGAAGAGAGCCTGAAGTCAAAGGACCCCCAATAGCGTAAAGGGCGTTAAAAACAGTAGCAAAACTGCTTATATTATAGCCCCCTGGTTCACGGACTTCTCCAAGTACGAAAATCTTAACCGGTTTTAATTTGGTCAGTGAGATATCAAGAAAAATTTTAGGAGGTTCGCTGATAAGTCCACTATAAAATTTACTAAGATAATTTGTCATTCTAGATTGTAAATCAGCAAAAGTTATTCCACTTACAAAAATCTGACCAGCTGTTGGAATAAAAATATTCCCCTGTTGATCTACGGTAAGCTCATATTGTAATTCAACATCTCCCCAAAGGTAGAGTCGGAGAACATCTCCCGGTCCAATTATATACCCGGGATCAACCGGACCAATCTCGACTGGGAGGAAAGCAGAGGGTGTTTTTCTGAAAAGACTGTACCCAAAATATTTTTCAAACTCATCGTTTCCTTTCGATTCTTGAACGATAGAAGAATTTTGATCCTTCTCTATTCCACCAGATGGAGAGACTATTTCAGTCTTTTCCATCTTCGGAATTTCTGTAGATTTTTGTAATACTGTGTCTGGTTGAACAATAGGTAATGGACTATTCTTATTCAGATATCGTGCTACAAATTCATCGTAGTTTATTCCATAGAGTTGGGCGAAACTTCTAAGATCCTCTTCTGAAAAATTTTGCTTCTTAAATTCATTAAGAAGATCCGAGTTAGATGATCCGGTAAGTTTTTTAAATTTCTTGATTATGATTAACTCTTGCGGGAAAACGACTGAATTGGTTAGCATAAATAAAAAAACAAAAATGCTCTTTCTCATTATATTAATCACCTGCGTTTATTTTAGCATATAAAATCTTCAGATGAGACTGAATGTTTTGGCTAAAGTTAATAAAGAAGTAATAATAATTAAAGAACCAACTAAAAACATCAGTACTCTTGCGTTGATTTTTGTTGTAAAAAAAGCTGCTAATGGAGCAGCAATAATACCACCAATAATCAAGGCAAGAATAATATTCCAGCTTTTAATACCTACGAAAAAAAGGAACACACCTGTACTGAAGAATGCTACAAAAAACTCAACTGTATTTACAGTACCAACTGTTTCTTTTGGGGATTTACCCTGAACAACAATATTTGAAGTAACTATCGGACCCCATCCTCCTCCACCAACGGCATCCATAAAACCTCCAGTTAATCCGAGTGTCGAAACGTGTTTAACATGCTCTTTAGGTTTAATAAGCTGAAAACTTTTTATAATAATAACAACCCCCATTATAAGCAGATATCCAGCTATGTAAGGCTTAATAATATTGCCATCAACTTGTTCTGAGAGAATATAAGCACCCAACATCGAACCAATTACCCCGGGTAAAACAAGTTTAATGAATAATTTCTTATCAACATTCTTCATATAAAGGTGAGATAATCCGGATACTCCTGTTGTGAACACTTCAGAGGTATGAACTGCTGCAGAAGCAACTGCTGGGGGAATTCCTAGATTGAGAAGAATTGTTGTACAACTAACACCGTAAGCCATTCCAAGCGTTCCATCAATAATCTGTGCTACAAATCCAACAATAATAAAAATTAAAAAACGTGCATCAATATTTACTTGCCAAGAACCATGATGAGTTAAAATGCTCATAACCAGATAGAGAATAAGCATTGCTTTCAAAATAATAATCATTGAAGCAATTCTTTTGAATGTAAAATATGATTCCAATTTCACCTCAAATAGTAAAAACATCAGTGAAAATATATCTAAAAAAAATTAAATCAGAGAATCTTCTTATGTCAACTTAATTCCACCTAAAGGAAAAATAATTGACTTAAAAAAACTGTTAATAACGACTTATTCAATTTAGTTTGTCTGATTCTTTAATTACCGGATGATATTTTGTCTGAAAAACATTTCTTATTTTTAAAGGGATAATTTTTATTAGAAATATGAGTGTAGAAGACTTTCAGAAAAAATTCGGAATAATCGGTAAGTCCAAGGAGATTCGCGATCTTATTGATATTACTATGCAAGTAGCACAGTCGGATATTTCCGTTTTAATAACCGGCGAAAGTGGTGTTGGTAAAGAAGTGTTTGCACGTGCTCTTCATTATTATAGTAAACGATCCGAAAAAGAATTGGTGAGTGTTAATTGCGGTGCAATTCCGGAAAGTCTTTTAGAAAGCGAACTCTTCGGTCATAAGAAAGGGTCATTTACTGGTGCAATCGATGACCGGAAAGGTTATTTTGAAATTGCAGACGGAGGAACGCTCTTTCTTGATGAAATTGCCGAAATGGCTCTTACTACTCAGGTAAAACTTCTACGTGTTCTCGAGACAAAAGAATTTATGCGGATAGGAAGTGAATCGATAACAAAAGTAGATGTTAGAATTATTGCAGCAACAAACAAAGATTTGCAGAAAGAGGTTGATTCAAAAAAATTCCGTAACGATCTTTACTTCCGGCTTAAAGCCGTTACATTAAATATTCCTCCATTGAGGAAAAGACGCGGCGATATAATTGAACTCTCCAATCATTTTCTAAAAAGTTACTCTCAATCTAATAATATTCCCGAGCCAAAACTTACGAGAGCGGCAACCGAATTATTAATCAATTACGACTGGCCCGGTAATATAAGAGAATTAAAAAATGTTATTGAATCCGCCGTTGCATTAAGTAAAACCGGTTTATTAGATGTTGACTCATTTATACCTCTTCTTTCAACGGCTTTACCGGATGAAGAGTTAAGAAATCTTCCTGTTCATATAAACCGCCCACCCGATCTACTCGATAGAGAAATGATTTATAGAGCTTTAATAGAGATCAAAAAAGATTTAATAGACCTTAAGCAGATAGCATTACGAAACGAACCGGAAATTTCCAGCAGCGGTTCAACAGAAATTAAGGGCGATGTTATTCCTCTCGATGAACTTGAAAAACAAGCAATTATTAATGCACTTAAAAATACTCAATACAATAGACGAAAAGCCGCTAAACTATTAAATATTAGTGAACGGACATTGTACAGAAAACTAAAGGAATATGGAATTGAATAGAGTTAATAGAGTGTTACTGCTTGTGGCAATTAGCATTTGCTTGATTAATTTATCCGGGTGCAGTTATTCATTTACCGGTGCTTCGGTTCCTCCGCATCTTAAAACCATTTCTATACCTCTGTTTATTGATAGAAGCGGCTCAGGTGAATTCGATTTGAGCGAGAGATTAACAAATGAACTTACTCGAAAATTTATTGATGACAACACTTTAACAGTTGGCGATAAATTGAAATCCGATTCCATAATTGAAGGAACGGTAGTATCGCTTACCGATGCACCTGCTGTTTTATCCGGCGGTGATAAAGTTGGAGAAAATATTACATCAAGAAGAATTACGATTACAGTTAAAGCAGTTTACAGGGATTTAATAAAACGTCAAATTATTTTCGAACGAAACTTTTCTAATTATGGGGATTATTCTGTTAACGATAGCGTAGATATTATTAACGTAAGAAGAAAGGCGATAGAAACTGCAATTGATAGAATTACGGAAGATATTTTATTGGGGGTTGTTTCAAACTGGTAACCAAACTATTTAAAGTGAATAATAACTTGTGGAATTTAAAATGGCCTTTGATGAAATAGTCCTCTTCGCTTACATCTTTTCTATGCTGGTACTTCTCTTTTTCAGCAGTCATGGATTTGTGATGATGTATCTTCACTATAAATATAGAATGAACAATCCCAGAGCAAAAAGTGAACACGAAGAAGACGTTGTTACAATTCAGCTTCCAATGTATAACGAACTTTATGTTGTTGAAAGACTTATTAATGCTGTTTGTGAAATAGAATATCCGAAAGATAAACTTGAGATACAGGTGCTCGATGATTCTACAGATGAAACTGTTGATGTAGTTTCTAAAATTGTTAAAGAAAAACAGGAACAGGGTATTGATATAAAACATATCCGCCGTTCCAACCGCGAAGGTTATAAAGCCGGCGCTCTTAAAGAAGGATTAAAAACTGCCAGAGGAAAATTTATTGCAATATTTGATGCGGACTTTATACCTAAAAGCGATTTTCTTATTAACACACTCAAATATTTTACTGATGAAAAAGTTGGTTTGGTTCAGACACGATGGGAACATTTGAATGAAGATTATTCTCTGCTTACAAGAATTCAAGCACTTGCCCTCGATGGACATTTTGTAATTGAACAGACAGTACGTAACAAAGCCGGTTTCTTTATTACTTTTAATGGAACCGGTGGAGTATGGAGAAAAGAATGCATCGAAGACGCCGGTAACTGGAAAGCTGATACATTAACGGAAGACCTGGATCTGAGTTACCGCGCACAATTGAAAGGTTGGAAGTTCGTTTACCTTAGAGATTTTACTACTCCAGCAGAATTACCATTAGAGATGAATGCGCTTAAAGCCCAGCAGTTCAGATGGACAAAAGGATACATCGAAACCGCAAAGAAAATAATTCCGCTTGTCTGGCGTTCAAACATCCCGTTAAAATTAAAACTCCATTCTACATTTCACTTAACTAATAATATAGTATTCCCGTTTATACTTCTTGTTGCAATACTTAATGTGCCCTTAATATTTATTAAAAATGCGGGACCATACTGGAACTTCTTCAACTTCATGGCAATATTTATAATTGCATTCATCGGTTCATTTATTTTTTATACTTATTCGCAAAAGGATGTTTACCCAAACTGGCGTAAAAAGATTGCCCTCTTTCCCCTTTTCATGGCCGGAACTATGGGACTTGCAAT
Organism: uncultured Melioribacter sp.; assembly: GCA_964510325.1. Taxonomy (GTDB): domain Bacteria; phylum Bacteroidota; class Ignavibacteria; order Ignavibacteriales; family Melioribacteraceae; genus DSXH01. The sequence goes on from CAZEBL010000011.1 coordinate 26,041, forward strand.
CAACAACACACGTGCGGTTATAGAAGGATTAATGAGCCGAAAAAGTGAATTTGTAAGAACACCAAAATTTAAAGTGGTTGATAAAAAAGATGATACTGCAAAAAATAAATACTTGAAAGGAATGAAAGTCCAGGCATCTACTTATGTAGAGTTATTAATGGCTATCTACTGTTTGATAGGTGTATTTGCTTCGCTTTATTTTTTCGAACTTGCCTCGCTTCCGTTTCAGCTTATGTTCTTTTTTGGTTTTGCAAGTGTTTCAATTTTATCATTAAGACAAGCATTTTTAAAGAAACAGTCAACCTAAGTGAATTCACAAGAAAAAAATCTAACCGAAGAAAAAATTAAACTGATCTACGAGTTCAACAACAGCTCACCTCTGTTTGCAAGAGTTGCATCAAATATTATTGATCAAGGAAACATTTTTGAAGCTATTTCGATACTTGAGAATGGTTTGAAGAATTACCCCGATTATCCATCAGCTATTTTTATTCTGGCATTAGCTCATGCATATTCCGGAAACGAGATAGAAGCGAGATCTTTAGTTAGAAAAGGAGCCGCGATTATTCAGTCAGATAGTGTTCTCGATTTCTATATGGATAAAATCAGCAGTATTATTAAAGAGAGAAACTCACTTTCCATAACAAAGAAAATCGATTTTGATGAACCCGTTAATCTAAATGAAGAACCAAAGCTCGAAGATCAGCTCGAAATTCTTGCACAAAAATTAACAGGAGCAAAAA
>CAZEBL010000012.1:0-23228 GCA_964510325.1 uncultured Melioribacter sp.
ATTTACCTCTGTAATCTTCCGGAATCGTTTTATATATAAAAGCAAAGCTGAAATTGCTATTAAATTTGTTAAAATTATATTTACTAAATCGATTGGCGAAATAACCGGCTTTTTCTGAAGAAACAGAATTATAACCGGATCCCTGAACGCGTTATTTAGAAATTCAAAAACGGTTATTAAGCGTGGAGGACTAATCAATAAAATAATTATGTAGGATATGATAATTAATGAAATAGAAATGATGGTAAACTTGATACTGATTTTTTTACCGATTGTGTTTTTGATTAGCACTAAAACTATTATGTATAGAATTGCTACAAGAAAACACCCAAAATGAGTTATTCCGGTGAGTACGAAAAATAAGACAGTTACAAGGTAATCCGTTAGGCGCTTACTACTCAAACTATTATGAGCCCACAACATTAAACCGAACAGCCATACAATTCCAAGAGAGTTCTTTTGAAAATCAGATACCAGCATTAAAAAAGAAATGTAAAGGATTGAGATCGCAGCCGTAATAATTGGAATAAGTTTATTTTCTTTCTCATTAGAAAGACGGCGCGCTAAATAATATGCCGGAATTATTGCAAGTGCGGGGATAAACGAATCGAACAACCGGCATGCAAGGTCAATTGATTTTTCAACATCTGCAATACCGATAAAGAAAAACAGTTTCGCTAAAAGAGCTTCAAGATAAAATATCAACGGGAAATCTTTGAATAGTATTTCACCGTTTTCAATAATTGATCTTACATTGGCAAGATAAAACGCACCATTTGCCCCGGGAATGAAATCTGTTGAAAAATTAAGAAAAAGCCGTATAAATGCTGAGACTAAATAGATAGCAGTTAAAAGAGCAAAATTGCGTTTGGAAATTTTCATTTGCTCTTGAACTGTTTTATGTAATTTTTTGTGAACTCGGATAAAACAAGCCGCCCGTTTATTTCAGCCCTTTCTTCAAGAAGTTCGTCCCAATCCTCTGTCCCCTTCCAGAAAATTTTTTTAAGCTGGGCAACTGCATCGGGATTAAAGCCGGAAATTTTTCTTGCCAATTCTGCAACAGCTTCGTCGAGCTCGTGGTTGGTTGCAAATACTTTTGTATAAAGTCCGTTCTGTTTTGCCCAGAACGCATCGTGCCAATCGGCATCGATCGTCATTGTAATGAATGCTGTTTTACCGATCTTTCTTTCAACGGCAGGACCAACAACAAGCGGACCGATGCCCAGTAGAATTTCGCTTAATCTTACTGAAGCTTCGTTTGATGCAAGCGTATAATCTGCTGCGGCTGCAATTCCGACCCCGCCCCCAACAGCTTTACCGTGAACACGTGCAATAACAAACTTGGGACATTTTCTCATAGAATTTATAAGCCGAGCAAATCCCATAAAAAATTCTTTGCCGCTTTTAAAATCTTTTATTGAAAGAAGTTCATCAAACGAAGCTCCTCCACAAAATGATTTTTCCCCGTCGCTTCTTATAATTATTACCCTGGAATTTTTATCAGCTGCAAGTTTATTGATTGCTTCTGTAATCTCCCTTAATAATTTAAGGGGGAGTGAGTTACTTTTAGGATGAAAGAAACTGACGGTTGCAATTCCGTTTAGAATGCTGACGGTTACTTTTCCGTTTTCCATCGGTTCCTCCTATTATATTATTTACTATTATTTAAAATGGATTCAAGCCGATCAATGTTATCTATTAGAAAATCCGGACGATAGTTTTGAAGATGTTCTCTTTTACGGTAGCCATAAGTAACTGCGCAAGTAAATGAACCGGCATTTTTTCCGCACTCAATATCAAGTTCTGAATCGCCAACCATTAATGTGTTAGCGGCGTCAACATTCATTTCGGCGCACAATTTTAAAAGCGGTTCCGGAGATGGTTTATGTGCAACTCCCGGGCGGCGACCCATTATTCCATCAAAGTTATTCAATAGATTAAAATGTCTTAGTATCAGTTCTGCCTGGTCCTGTCCTTTTGTTGTAAGCAGTCCAATCTTTAAACCGATTTGCTTCAAACGATCAATTGAATTAATTACTTCAGGATAAAGAACGGATTCGTTCATGTAATCAAAATAAATTGATTTATATATTTTTAGAAAGTATTCAAAATCAGGAACCTTAAAACCAAGTTCTCTGAAAATGTCTTCGAAGTGCATACCGATCATGTTTAAAAATTGTTGATGCGGAATATTATTTTTAATACCGACTTCTTTTAAGGCATATAATGTAGCTTTATAAATAGTTTCATGAGAACTTACCAATGTTCCGTCAAGGTCGAAAACAACAAAATCAATTTTCATTTTAATGCCGGGAAAAGTTATTAAACAAAACGGGGTAATTCGAAAGTAAATTTAACGGTTTTTACTTTTAATGCTCAATTGCTATAGTTCCATATTTCAAGAAATCTTGGAAGCTGTGTTGCGACACCTTCTTTAGCCATTGCGCCGGAAATTTCAAACTCACCGGGGAACATTAGATATCCATCTGAGCTGAATTCTGTTGAACCATATTTCAAACAGATTTTTGATGAAGTGCGAATACCCGCATTCCAATACTCAACGGTCATACAATCTTTAAAATTCAGGTAATAAATATTATTTAGAGAATCTTTTTTTACAATTTCTTCCGATTTGCCGACTGTTCGGGAATCCAATTTTAAAACAAAACCTTCGTCGCGATATTTAAATCTTCCGGCAGCAAGAGAAGCTAAAAGATGTGTGGTGGAACCAATGTAAGCTTTTTTGCGGTTCTCAATAAAAAAATTCATTGAATCTTTATCGGCTGAAACGATCTCCCTAAACTTTGGAAAAATAGAAAATGTGATGTTCCTTTTTAGTCTGTTATACTGAAAAAATTTGAGAATGCATTCTATCTCATATCCAAGAGCATTATTGCGTATTAAAATGGGGCGCGATGTATTTGCTGAAAAAATTGAAGTGCTTTCTTTAAAATTGATATGATAAGGATCTACTATCTCGCAGTATTTTGCAAATTCATTTTCGCCAAAAAATAAGTTTTTAAATAACTCAAGTTGTTTCTTCCAGTTAAGATCTTCTCTTGCCCGAACATCTACTTCTTCTAATTCATAAGTTTTGGGAGTAAGTTTAATGGTAATAAATTTATTAACACCTTTTCTAAGATCGATACTTACTATTTGAGGTTCATAGCCAATTGCTGATGCCACCAATGAATATAAAGAGCTGGGAACATCGGGAATTTTAAAGTTACCATTGGCGTCAGTGGCAGAACCCAGTATTGTCTGAGCTAAATAAACATTAACAAGTAATATTGGCTCGCCGGTTTGACTATCAATAACCTTTCCCTCCAGCGTGAATTTTGCTGATTGGGCAAGCATACTTGAACTTATTAATAAACATATGAGAATGGATTTCATATTAAATAAATTGATGAACATTTTTTTATAGGGGGTCATCTTAAAATTACTCTTTTTGTTGTTAAAAGAACAAAAAAATATCCTTGGTATGCAATGTTAAAATTCGTGTATTAAAATAAACCACTGTCGATAAGTCCAAAAAATCGAATTTTTGTTTAATGAACTAACATTTAAATACGCCAGGCGCCCAATATAATACCATTAATAAGAAGAACTATAAAATGATAACCGGCATCAATTACAAATTGTTGAAAGGTTCTCCCCTCAAATAAAAAGTTGATCGTCATAGTTGTTGCAATAAATCCTATTGCTGCCATAAAAGCAATTTTAATTCCTTCTTCGGGTGTTGAAACTCCCGAATAACTCATAATCATTGCGAGAATAAATGCCATTACAAGCTGTGAAAGAAAGGAAACAAAATATGTTTTTAGCGGCATAAAGTCTGCGCGCCATTCATCTTCTGTTTTATCGAGCGAAGCAACCCAGACTTTTCCAAGGAACATATGACTATACCAGATGGCGCCGATTCCGGTTCCAATTACACCGCAGACTAAAACCGCCCACAAATTGATTTGGTTATGAAGCTCCATATTAACCTCGTATCATTTGAATGATTGCGGAAAGCAGAAGAATTTATTCATCTCTATACATTTTAACAATTGGGTTCCCACCGCTTATGTAATATCCGCGATACATCCCTTCCGTATTAAAAGGCATAGCAACGTTGCCGAATTTATCCAGACAAATAACCCCGCCATTTCCTCCAAGATCTCCAACTTTTTTAATAACTTCTTCCGAAGCTGAATTTAAACTCATTCCTTTATACTCAATTAAAGCCGAGATATCTCTTGCAACGCCAATTCGAATAAAATATTCTCCGCTACCAGTTGCTGATACACCACAAGTATTATTGTTTGCATAAGTTCCTGCGCCAACAATAGGTGCATCACCAACTCTTCCGAATTTTTTCATCATCATTCCGCCCGTTGATGTTCCAGCTGCAATATTACCTTCTTTGTCAAGAGCTACTGCGCCAACAGTACCATGTTTCTCTGCTTTCTTTCTTTCTTCTTCTCGTTGTAAAGATCTTTGATATGATTCCCATCTCTCCTTCGTTATAAAATATTCGTTTTCAACCATTTCGAGCCCATTCTGTTTTGCAAACTCTTCGGCCCCATCACTAATCATCATTACATGGGGGGATTTTTCCATAACCAGCCGCGCAAGTGTTATCGGGCTTTTAACGTGTTTAATACCGGCAACGGCTCCGGCAGAGAGAGTTTTTCCATCCATAATTGAAGCATCAAGTTCTGCAACTCCCTTTTCAGTAAGTACCGCGCCCTTACCCGCATTAAACAAAGGGGAATCTTCCATCAACTTGATTACTGATTCTACAGCATCAAGGGCGCTTCCACCTTCGGCAAGAATTTTATAACCGGTTTCAAGAACTTCCTTTAACTTATTGGAATATTCTGCCTCTCTTTCAGGGCTCATGTTTTCTTTAACAATTCTTCCGGCTCCACCGTGGATTACTATTCCGAATTTCTTTTCCTGCCCAATTGTATTAATGGATGTTAGAATTAATATGAATAGAAAGATTTTTGCGAATTTCTGCAGAGTTCTCATTTTTCACATCTAATTGTTAGTAAGACAAATGAAATTAATTCGCAATCAAATTAAAATCAATTGTTAAGTAAAATATTATTTACTATGAATTAAAAACTCGTTGATATAAATTTGAAAATGAATTTTAAAACTTATCCTCAAGGGGGTAACATGAACCGCATCAAAATAATATTTCAACTGCTCATTATCACATTACTTATTCCACTTCTAATATTTGGTCAGGGTAAGAAAAAGAAAGAGGCGTATGAGTTTACAATGATTCACCAGGTTAAAACCACCCCGGTAAAAAATCAGGCAAAAACAGGAACCTGTTGGTCTTTTGCTACAACCTCATTTATCGAAACAGAACTAATCCGAATGCGAAAAGGAGAGCACATACTTTCTCCTATGTGGTTTGTTAGATTTGCTTATCCGGATAAAGCTGAAAAATATATTCGCTATCACGGTTCTTACAATTTTGGAGTGGGCGGACAGGCACATGACGTAATGAATATAATTAGACAATATGGTTTTGTACCCGAAGAATTTTATAAAGGAATGAACATTGGAGAAGAAGAACACAATCATGGAGAGATGGCATCGGTACTGGAAGGAATTGTTGATGCGGTAAAAAAGAATCGTGGCGGAAAAATTACTCCGCTCTGGAAAAATGTTTTTGACTCGGCGCTTAATATTTATTTGGGAAAACCGGTTGAAGAGTTTACATATCAGGGGAAAAATTATACTCCGACCACTTTCGTGGAATCTCTCGGATTTAATCCAGACGATTATGTTGAAATAACATCGTATTCGCATCGCCCGTTTTATTCATCATTCGATCTCGAAATTCCTGATAACTGGAGTAAGGACGAATATTATAATGTTCCGATGGATGAATTGATGGCTGTGATCGATTATGCTCTTTCAAATGGTTACTCGGTTTGCTGGGATGGTGATGTAAGCGAGAAAGAATTTGATAGGAAAAAAGGAATTGCAATTGTCCCCTTAGACCCTTTAGAAATTAAAGAGGGCGAAGAAGAAAAATCAGAAGCTCCGGTTAAAGAAAAAACGATCACTCAGGAAATGAGGCAAACAACCTTTGATAATTACACTACAACAGACGATCACTTGATGCATTTAACTGGACTGGCAAAAGATCAGAATGGAAATAAATATTATTACACAAAGAACTCGTGGGGAACTAAGGATAAAAAGTACGACGGTTACTGGTATATGAGCGAGCCCTACGTACGACTTAAAACCGTTGCAATAATGATTCATAAAAGCGCTATCCCGCCGGATATTAAAACAAAATTAGGGCTATAGAAAATAACCCCGATGGATTTTGATTCCACCGGGGTCTATTATTTTTTGCTCGGGCATAGGATTTTAAAAGTCTAATAACCATCAAATAAATATAAAATACTATTTTCTTGGTAGATCGGAACGGGGTATAACTTCGCAAAAATTCAGCTAAGGATTAAAAATATTATTTTGGGGCTTGTCAACTTATTCAACTCTTTGTAGCTTTGTTCAGCATAAAAAGGAATATATGCTAAAAAAGACGTTTATTTTACTTATTACATTTACCTCTCTTCATTTTTCTCAAACATCAATTGATTCTATTTACAAAAGCATTTCTGCTTTTGAAGACTCTTCTCGGGCGAGAATTTTATTAGAAGATACATGGAAACGACGAAGTAATGAACCGCTTGTTGCTATCCAGCTTGCAAAAGAAGCCTTAAGTATATTCAAGAATCTTGGGGATTTATCGGGACAGGCACGTGCAAATAATTATCTTGGAATTGTTTATACAAATATCGGCGCAATAGACGTTGCAAAGACTTATCACGTGGAAGCTCTTAAAATAGCACAATTGGCAAATGATCTTACACAGGTTGCATATTCTTATAATAATCTCGGCGAAATATTCCGGATAAAAAATGACATCGTAGAAGCAACCGAAAATATTCAAAGAGCAATTCAAATTTTCGAATCGAATAATGATCAAAGAGGACTTGCTTACTGCTATGTAAACTTAGCACGACTTTATAATTCCCAGGATGATTTTAATAAAGCCATCGAATTTTTCGATAAAGCTAAAAATATTGCACAGCAATTAGATCTTAATGATATGCATGGAAGAATTCTACTTTCTATCGCCCGGATTGCTCAAAGAAATGGATATTATTTAAGGGCAGAAGAAACTTATAACACACTTGAAAAAATTTACAACAAAAGTAATTATCTTAAAGGGATTGCCGGAGTTTGGAGAGGATTAGGAGAACTTGCTTATACAAAAAAGAACTATAATGAAGCGCTCGATTATATAACAAAATCAATTGAGTTAAATAGAAAAATATATAATCCCGAAGGAGAAATAAACAGTTTAAATAGCATTGCAAGAATTTACATTACCCTTAATAATATTACCGCCGGGAACAAATTTTTATCTCTTGCATTAAACAAAGCGAAAGAAATAAACTCCCCTACTCTTACTGCACTAACATATAAAACTTACTACGAGTTATTTAAACAGGTGGGAAAACTCGACAGTGCTTTATACTATCACGAAAAATATCATAGCCTGAAAGATTCGATCGTTACCAAAGAGGAAATTATAAAACTTGGTGAGCTCGAATCGCTTATTAAAATTGAAAAGGCCGAAAGAGACAAAGAAATTATTCAGAAAGAATTAGAGAACCAGACCAAACAAAGAAATTATTTAATAATAATCGCTATTCTATCAATACTTCTTGCCATTATTTTGTTAATACGTTATTTCGATAAGAAAAAAATTTCCGAAGAACTGAACAGTATAAATATTGTAAGGGAGAAATTTTTCAGGATTATTGCTCACGATTTACGCGAACCCTTCAGCGCAACTTTTACAGCTCTTGGTTTACTTAAAGAACAATATGATGATTTATCCGAAGCCGAAAAAAAGGAAGCTATCGAAATGGTTGGCGGGTTAATTAAAAAAGATTTCGATCTTCTGGAAAATCTCTTAATGTGGGCAAAAAACCAAAGAAAAGAAATAAAATTTAAACCCGATAAGCTTACCCTGAAGCCAATCATCAATAAAATAATTCAGCTAATAGAAACACGTTTGAACAGTAAAAACATTTCTTTAGATATCGAGATAAGTGAATCATTTGAAGTTTTTGCAGATGAACAAATGTTAAACACAATTTTCCGAAACATTATTTTCAACGCTGTAAAATTCACAAATATAAACGGTCATATTAAAGTATCCGCCGAGTGCTTGAATGGTAACTGTGTAATTAAAGTAGCCGACGATGGGGTTGGAATGGATAAAGATACTATCAAAGACCTGTTTGCATTAGATAGAAAAACTGTTTCCAAAGGAACTGCTGGAGAATCTGGATCGGGGCTTGGAATGATTCTGGTTAAAGAGTTTGTTGATGCTCACAAAGGTACTATTACAATTGAAAGCGAACCGGGAAAAGGTACAACTGTAATTCTTTCTTTGCCTCAAAAAGTATAATTATTTTAAAATTGATGGAGGAGTTATGTTTAGATTAAACAACTCTATTCTTGCCGTTCTATTCTTTATCACTTCGTTCGCATTCGCACAAATACAACCGGCTATGTTAGACAGACCGATGAACAATTTTACTATGCCGACATATGATGGTAAAACAATTTCTCTTTCGGATTATAAAGGAAAAAATGTTCTTATAGTATTTCCGCGCGGATATGCCGCCGAAAACCGCTGGTGCTCTATCTGTAATTACCAGTATGCGCAAATGCTGGATCTCGATAAAAAAATAAAGGGCAAAACAGATTTACAAATTCTTTATGTCTTTCCTTATAGCGAAGAAAAAACACACGAGTGGATAGATGCATTCCCGGATCAAATGGCATTAATTGAATCAATGAAAAATCCCAAGGATAATAGCGAACAGAGCATGCGAAGAGCTGCGTTCGCAAAAAATTATTTTACAGAGAAATATGAGTTTAAGAAGGGCGAGGTACCAACTCCATTTCCTATTTTAATTGATTCTGCTCGAACTGTTTCTAAGTCGCTGGGTTTATTTATGACTGAATGGGGCGGATCAAAAGTTGATCAAAATATTCCCGCTGTTTTTTTGCTAGATAAAAACGGTGTGCTTAAGTTTAAGTATGTCGGTCAATCTACTGCCGATAGACCAAGCGTAAACTATCTGTTGACTGTTATAGAAAAGCTGCTTTAGTAAAGAAGGAAAAAGAAAATCACTGAGGAGTTGCAAAGTTTAATTGCTGATTTTCATCTTTTGGTAGAGTCTGCATAGAATTAAATGCGGACTCGAGTACAAAAATTATTTAACAAGCTTTTTCATTTTTTCGATTTCATCCCTAAGGAAAGCGGCGCGTTCAAATTCAAGATCCTTTGCTGCTGCAAGCATCTCTTCATTCATCTGTTCAATCAATTCCAGCTTCTGTTCTTTACTCATAAAACGAACAACAGGTTCAGCAACTTTAAGGAATTGCGCTTCTTCCTTTTCATAATCTTTCTTGCGCACATCGGCAATTGACGTAGAGGAAAGAATTTCTTCAACGCTTTTATAAATTGTTTTGGGAGTAATACCATGCTCTTTATTGTATTCTTCCTGTAGCTTTCTACGGCGGTTGGTTTCATTAATCGTCTTTCTCATCGATTCGGTTATGACATCGGCATACATCATAACTTTTCCATTTACATTTCGGGCTGTTCTTCCGGCTGTCTGCATTAATGACCTTTCGCTTCTTAGGAATCCCTCTTTGTCGGCATCAAGAATTGCAACAAGTGAAACTTCCGGCAGATCCAATCCTTCGCGTAACAGGTTAACACCAACAAGCACATCAAAATCGCCGATACGTAAATCGCGAATTATTTCAACTCTCTCAAGTGCATCAATATCGCTGTGAATGTAACGGACTTTAATTTTTAGTTTATCGAGGTAATCCGATAGATCCTCCGCCATTTTTTTTGTAAGCGTTGTAACAAGCGTCCGTTCCTTTCTATCAACACGTTTTCTAATTTCGCCTATCAAATCGTCAATCTGACTCTTAATCGGTCTTACTTCAATTTCCGGGTCGAGCAATCCGGTAGGACGAATCACCTGTTCAACAAAGACACCACCGCTTTTTGTTAGTTCATAATCTGCCGGAGTAGCACTAACATAAATCACTTGATTTGTTAACTGCTCAAACTCTTCGAACTTAAGAGGACGGTTATCCAATGCACTTGGTAAACGGAAACCGTATTCAACGAGTACTTCTTTCCTAGATCTGTCTCCATTATACATTCCTCTTATCTGTGGTACTGTAACATGTGATTCATCTATTATTAAAAGATAATCTTTAGGAAAGTAATCGAATAAACAATATGGCCTGGAACCGGGCGGTCTTCCATCCATATGTCTTGAATAATTTTCAATACCGCTGCAGTAACCAATTTCTCTCATCATTTCGATATCGAACTTTGTGCGCTGTTCAAGCCGCTGGGCTTCAACATATTTTTCCCGGGACCAGAAATATTTTAATCTCTCTTTCAGTTCTTCTTCAATTGATATAATTGCCCTATTAACCTGATCTTTAGTAGTAACAAAATACTTTGCCGGATAGATGGGGACGGAATCAACTTGCTGAATTACATTTCCCGTAATTGAATCAATTATAGAAATCCGTTCAATTTCATCACCCCAGAATTCAACCCGCACAGCTTCTTCGTATTGATAAGCCGGAATAATTTCTACAACATCACCGCGCGCCCGGAATGTTCCGCGCGAAAACTCTGCATCGTTTCTTACATAATAAATGTCAATTAGACTTCGGAGAAGTTTTTTTCTTTCAATCGATTGTCCTTTCTTTAAGAACATTATCTGCCGCGCATATTCATCCGGCGCGCCGATACCATAAATACACGAAACGCTCGCAACAATAATTACGTCGCGCCTTCCTTCTATTAATGATGTTGTTGCCTTCAGCCGCAATCGGTCAATTTCTTCGTTAACAGAAAAATCCTTTTCAATATAAAGATCGCGCTTTACAACATACGCTTCCGGCTGATAGTAATCATAATAACTGATGAAAAACTCAACAGCGTTGTTCGGAAAAAACGATTTGAATTCGGAGTAGAGCTGTGCTGCAAGAGTTTTATTGTGCGAAATAATTAGAGTCGGTTTGTTATACTGCTGGATTACATTAGACATAGTATAAGTCTTACCGCTTCCGGTAACTCCAAGCAGAGTTTGATGCTTTACGCCTTTGTTAAGTCCATCTACTAATTCTTTAATTGCCTTCGGTTGATCGCCGGCCGGTTTGTAATTAGATACTAATTCGAAATTTGGCATTATATTATTACCAGGTATTAATAAGTTTTAATTTCTTGGCGTAACCGTTGCAGCATGAAAGTAATCAGTATGTAAATGTCCTCTCAGAGTAACTCGATTTGTAACATCCATACCCGGAGGAAGTGTAATTGGTCCAATTACTTTTACAACAGTACCGGCTCCGTCTTCAACATAAAATATAGTTCCGCCGGAATTTTTATCCTGAACAAATCCTCTTTCGGGTAATAGTTTTACAATTATATCACGGTTAGCATTATTGTTTGTATCAAAATCAGAAAAGAAACCAAGGTCGTCTTTAGGACTGAAATATAAAAAGTACAAAACCGCTCCAATGGCTATTATCAAAATGGGTAAAATTAGTTTTTGTGCTTTCATTTTTCACCTTTTTTACTTTTATGGAAAGTGTGACTTGAAATATATAAAAATCACCGCTTCTATAAACAGGAATCGTATTGAAAAAAATCCCTCTTTATCAAAAAAGCAGAAAAATTTATTGTTATTTTTAATGAGGAATTATTGGAGAATACCATGAAAAAAATAGTTGCCGTTTTTTTCCTAATATCATGTATAGCCTTTGCCCAAACGCCCGATTCATTAAATGGGAAGTGGATCCCCTCTTTAACAACGGGACTTGGAATAAGCCAGGTTGCATTCAGTAATTGGGTAAAGGGAGGGGAAAATTCTATTGCCTGGGCATTAATCGGTGATTTTTCAATTAACCGCGATGATAAACCGTGGATTTTCAAAAACCAGATTAAAGCTCAATATGGAAGAGCAAAAATTGGTGATGCAACATACAGAACGACAGTCAATGATCTATATATAGAAAATTTGGCAAGTTACGATCTCGGCTGGGCTGTTAGTCCATTTGCATCTAATGCAATCAGAACACAGGTATCAAAAGGTTACGATTACAAAACCGCCGGGTCTCCAAACATTTCAGATTTTTTCGATCCCGGTTATATTACTCAAACAATCGGTTTTACATACGATAAATACGAAAATATTATAACCCGCTTTGGTGTCGCTTTCCAGGAAGTAATTACAAATAAATTCACTCAATACTCTGATAAAAAAGAGACTCCGGAAATAGAAAAATTCAAGTTTGAAACCGGTATTGAATCTGTAACCGATGTTGATTTTACATTGGCTACAAACTTAAAATGGAAAAGTAAGTTCCGGCTCTTTTCCCGATTCGAAAGTCTTGATGTCTGGGATATTTTGTGGGATAATACAATTACCGGAAAGATAAACACATGGCTAAGCGTTAATTTCTCTTATATTCTATTGTATGAAAAAGCACAATCGCCCAAGACACAAATGAAGGAAGGTTTACAGGTTGGAATAACCTATCAACTACTATAATAGTTGTAACACAAAAAATTAACTAAAACAAAAACTCAAGAACATTACCTAAAATGACAATACACGAGATACAGGAAGAAATAATAAAAGAGTTTGAACAATACACAGATTGGGAAGACCGTTATAAAAGAATAATCGAATATGGAAAACAGCTTCCACCGATAAATGAAAATTTAAAAACAGAAAAGAACAAACTAAGCGGGTGTCAATCCCAGGTTTGGATTAATGCAAAACTTTCTGATGGAAAAATTATCTTTGAAGCAGATAGTGATGCTTCCATTGTAAAAGGATTAATTGCTTTGCTTATAAAGGTCTATTCGAATCGTTCACCCGATGAGATTCTTTCTAATCCGCCCGATTATTTTAGAAGAATTGGTATTGATAGCCATCTTTCGCCAACACGCAAAAACGGTCTAGGCGCAATGATGAAACAGATTCAGATGTATGCGGTGGCTTATAAAGCTCTTTTGAGTAAAAAATCGGATTCTTAATTTTGCGTCTTATTTTTAATTAAGGGTAAAATTATGAAATTTATCAATTTCATAATCAAGCAAAATTTGTTTTGATTTAACAATACACATTTAGTTCTTTCGTCTTATTAATTTTTTCCTGACCCATAAATAAGTTCCTGTCAAAACCAATAATATTATGCTCGAAGCAACAATCGATGTCCAAATCCAAATACCTCCTTTTCCCAAAAATGCTCTTCCTGTATGCATGTCCAATATTAATTCTTTCATCGTTACGTTGCTTCTCTTTTCAATCATTTTATTAAAAATAAATTCCGGATTATTTAGTTTTTCTTTAATGAACAAATCGATTTTATTCGATGTGGTTTTAAAATTATCTTCAGTGAAAATAACTCCCTGTTTACCTAATGCTGCATACAATCTTCCATCTTCACCAACTCCAACATCATGTATATCCCCGACGTATAGCTGAACCCAACCAATATTTTCTTTTTTCCAGATCCCTTTGTTCCCGGCAACCAAAAGACTGCCGTTAAATTTTTCAATTTTCCTAACTTCAACACCCAATAATTTGTTTTCAATCCAGACTTTACCGTTTGCGGATTTTATTAGCCCGGATTTTGTACCAATATAAAGTGTATCATTAATCAATTTTATTGCTTTTACATTTCCTGCATCTTCTATTATAGAATTTTTACCAGTTTCAATATAGTAACCCGGTATATACTTGGTTGATAAAACAATCTTATCAAAACCAAGTTCATCTTTAAACGCAAGCAAAATAGCAGTTATGCTAGCAATACAAACAGGAATAGCAAGAAAAATTCCTACCCAATTGTGCCACTTATGAAACAGAATTCTTAAGTTTTTCACTTATTTCCTTTCTTCTAGAAATTCCATGTGGTTGTTAGTGTTACTATCCTTCCAGATGTGTTTTCAATTTCTCGGCTTGTTGATAACCCCGATCGAATATTTTTAATCTTTTTTAAAGTATCAAACAAATCCGTAACACGTAAATTTATTTCTCCAAAATCCTTTATCTTTTTTGTTAATCCAACATCAAAGAAAAATATTTTTTCCTCATAGTTAAAAATTGATGGTTTTGGACCGATATAGCTTCCCGTTATCTGTAGATTTACCTCCGAAGGTAATCTAAAATCTGATAGTACTTTTGCAGTCCATTTTACCTGATCTTTCATTACATCGCCATCAAAATTTGAGTCCATTACCTTTGAATCGAAATTTGAATACGCTCCATTCAGCTGCCACCAGTCAAAAACTCTTATGGCCGCTATAAATTCAAGACCCGCCATGTAACCGGAAGTAAAGTTTTCGGGCCTTTCAACAAAAAGACCTTCTTCATTTACTTCAATTACTTTTTGTATCACATTTTTAATGTCTCTGTAAAACAAATTTATACCAACATTCAAGTCTTTGAAATTTTTCATATACCCAATTTCATACAACCATGCTATTTCAGGCTTTAAAGCCGGATTACCATACTTTATTCTCAGAGGATCACTTAAATCTATAAAGGGGTTCATATCATTAAATCCAGGACGGCGAATCCTTCGGCCAAACGCAAACGTAATGTATTGTGTGGTATCTACATTATATATAATATTTAGCACTGGAAGTAGAAGTAAATAATTACTTCTATTTCTCTCTTTATCTACAATGGATTCGGAATTTATATTCGAGTTTTCAATTCTTAATCCGGGATTAATATTAAAATTGCCGGTATTTATTTTTGCATCCATGTACAATGCATGCGTTTTTTCACTTATGTTAAAATTATCTGTCCCGGAAATTCTATTGCTCCATGAGTTTGTATTATAATTGAATTCAAGCCTCTGTTTTTCGGCATTTCTATCGGTCAAAAAGTAAGAATAGCCGGTTTTAATTATTCCGATTCCGTCCAACTTAAAACGATAGTTTATCTGTCCTACTAAATCATTCGTTGTGATTTCTTCATTTTCTTTTTTTAGAGCTGGATTAGATGTTATAAGCTGACCGCTTATATTGTATTTATTTTCCTGAGATGATTTTTCAGTTAACTGAATTAATGGACTGTACTTAAAAGACATAATGAGTTCTGAATAATTGTCAAACGAATGATTAAGCTCCGCAAAATATTCATTATACTTATTATTCTTTACCTCATCAGATTTTTCACCCTTGTTTTCTTTAAAGGAGTTATCAGCTTTGTAAGCTAGTGTATTAAGGTTTTTTAATTTTGTTTCTTTTTGATTACCAAATGTTGGTTCGAGAGATAGGTAAGTTTTGTTACTTATATGGTAAGTTAAATTTCCCTTTACCCAATCATTTAAAAAATTTTTTTCTTCAAACTCGTTTTGTAATTGTAGTCCATCAAATAAATTACCTTTGTAATTTAATTTCTCCACATCCTTCGGTTTATCGATAATTCTCTTCAACCTCGATACCTGAATACCAAAATCAAAGTTCTCTATAGAATTATATAGAGAAAGATCTCCATTATAACCTTCATTGTTATCAAGACCTCCCGAAATGCTTCCGTGAAACCTGGGTTGCTTACTCTTTTTTGTAACTATATTTATTAAACCGTTGATGCCATCAGATTGAAAATCGACTGTCGGATTTGACACTATTTCAATATACTCAATTCTTTCAGCAGGAATTATATCAACGACTGTTTCCCTGTTGTTACCAGATATTCCGGATTTCTTTCCGTCTATTAGTACTTGTGAATATGCATTACCTAATCCTCTGTATCTTACATCTCTGTTATGGTTTGGACTTCCGCCCATAAAAATTGATGGCATATTTTTTAAAATATCTCCCCCCGTTCCCCCTTTTTGAGAATTAAGATTTGATGAGCTGTATGTAATCCGTCCCGGACTTAGAGTTGTTATTCCAAAATTACTTTTTACAACAATATCAGTTAAACCGAAGTCTTTCTGTTTTAAGAAAAGGTTCCCAAGATCAATTTTTCTATCTGTGTTTTTTATAATTATATCCTGAATTTCCAGAGTCTCAAAGCCGATATATGAAATTACTATTCTGTACTCACCGGGATAGACATCACTAATAATAAAAATCCCTTCTTCATTCGTAGCAGATCCTTTCACAAATGAATTATTTATACTGTGATATAAAACTACATTCGAGTTTGGCATTGGTTCGTTTTCTTCGCTAAGTATTTTTCCAGTAATTATAGTTTGTCCATGAACCATTACTGAGAAAACCATAAAAAGGAGAGTTGTAAAAAGTTTACCTATCGAGGTCATAACACTTCCCTATATTATTCTTATTTAGACTAAATCTTAATTGTGAACTTAAAAATATAACAAGACTCTTTAATCCGCAAGAAATGTTCTGTAAAATTTTAATTTTTCTTTAAATAAAGTGTTTTATAGCTTACTGTATGAAAATATTTTAACTCCTAAATCATTATTTAACGAAATTAGATTATATTTTGTCCGGGCAAGCAATTATATATTATAAGCGGAGGTATCAGATGGACGAAAACAAAACTGTTCTTGATGATAAAATTGATTACGTAAAGAAAAAAACCGGTTTTAGACAGATCTTTAATATTCTGATTATAATATTAATGTTGATTTTCGCGCTTCAAAATCTCGAAACTATCCGGGTATCGCTCTTATTCTTTACCTTCGAGATGCCTCTTTTTATTCTGATTATATCTGTGTTTGCAATAGGATTTTTTACAAATAAACTAACTAAAAAATCATGAAACAAATATTATTTATTCTCTCCGTCCTGTTATTTTTATCAGGGTGCGAGCTTAAAGAGAAATTAGAGAGCAAGCCGGAAGAGCCCGCTATCGATTCACAAGCTGATGCTGGACAGGATAACTCATCAACATCGCTGGATTGGGCGGGAACCTACAAAGGTATATTACCATGTGCAGACTGCGAAGGAATTGAAACGGTTATTACAATCAAAGATGATATGACTTACACTATTAAAACAAAATATCTTGGTAAAGACGAAATGGTTTACGAGCAAAAAGGAGATTTCCTTTGGAATGAAGAGGGCAACACCATAATTCTAAACGAAAAGAATCGAACACCCCGTCAATTCCTCGTAGGCGAAAATTATCTGCTTCAGCTTGATTTGAAAGGGCATAAAATTACCGGCGAACTTGCTGATAAATATTTTCTACATAAAGAGGTTAAATAAGATTAGATTTACACGGTCTTTATAATTTTTGTATACTACTCAGTAATAAAAGATTTTAACCACTTAATTGCTTCTTGGAGATCTGTAAACGCTTTTAGACGAAAACCCCGGTTACTAAAAACTGATTCTTCTGCAACAGCTGCTTCACGATTTTCTTTAGAATCTATAAGAGCAATTTTATACTGGCGGAATTCAACCGGAAAAGAATCTGCCTTTTGAACCGATTCCACAATTGATCTTTTTCCTTTTACTCCCGTATAATCAATAACCGCCTTCTTACTATTCGATTTTTGTAGCTCTTTAATTAACAATTCGTTTATATCATCAACATCATACAGTGTTCTTGCCCCGCTAAGTTTAAGAACAAGAATGTTTTCTAAAATTTCAACAGATGGTTTAATGCCCATTTTATTACCCCTTGGATAAAGTTTATTAATGAATCTGCTTGGGAGAAGTAAGTAGGTTCAATTTGTTTCTCAAAACAAGTTCTTTTAGAATCAGAAACATCAGACGTTTCTCATCCCGCCTATTAATCCTTAGCTCATAGAACATTTTAACCAGGATTTCATCGCTTAGACTAATGATTTTTAAATACTGCATTTTTATATTTTCCTTTCCATTGTCTATTTCCATAATATTTAACCTGTTAGTAAACTTTTACAAGTGTCATTCTTTTTGTAACAGACTTATATACTATAGCTTTTTTATTTATCTGATATTGTTGCATAATGGCTTGCTCATCAAAATCATAATTAATTTCTTCTTCGTTTACAAATTCATCATCGTTCTTTTCAAATTCATGTGCGGAAGATTCATCTTTATAAACAGTTTCAAATGACTCCCATAATTTGCCCTGTTTAATATTGTTAAGAACTGATGGAATAATAAACAGGTTGCTTGCTTCTTCATGGTAGTTGCCCGGCAAATCATTTCTGTGATTTGAAAATATTTGTACGAATCCCGTTAAAACTATTAAGGATGTTATTATAATTATTGTTTCCACTTTTATTCCCCTTTCAAAATTCACATATGAAATATCCGGGAACAGCAACTAATGCTGTATAGCAGAATAAATGAATTGAGTGTAGCGGAATTGTAACCGGGTGTCACAGTTTATGTGACACCCGGGTTTGTGTTTTACTTAGATTTTAGGACTTTTACCTTAAAAGCCGAGGTTGTCTTGCTGCAAGAGGTGTTTTTATTATCGTTAACTGTCAACAGGACATTATACTCCCCTTCTTTTTTATATTTATGAATCACAACCGGACGGTTTGATATTGTGCCGTCGCCAAGATTCCACTCGTAAGAAAGAAGATCTCCATCTTCATCTTTAACGTTTGCTTCAAGTCTAATTTCATCATTTGCACCTCCAATGTAAACAGTCTTATCGCTAATGGTTTCTATAACGGGCGGTGTATTAACAATTACAACTGTGGAGTCTTTATCAAAAATAAAATTTGAGTTGTTCGATATTTCAAGGTAGTAGACATGCTTTCCACTTTTATTAACTCTACCGGTATATTCCTTGCTGTTTATTACTTCGCTTCCTGAAGCCGAAGACCATTTATACCTAATGGTTTGATCGTTAGCCGGATTTTCGATAGCCGGTTTTAATGTGAATGTTTCACCTATACAGACTTCTAAAGTATCAGGCAACTTAATTGATGGATAATCTGAAACCGTAATATATTTTGTTAATTCATCTGTAGAGCTTCCGGGTTGGCCGTTATCTTTTACAAGAAGACGTATTCTATAAATCCCGGGTTTATTAATTTTGTGCCTCAGGGATTTTTCGTCTGAAATTTTTTGATCGTTTAAAAACCATTCGTATGAAGTAATGCTGCCGTCGGGATCAAAACTCTTTGAAGCATCCAGAATAAATTCGAAATTTTTGTAAACCCGTTCAGGTAAATTAAAAATAGCTTTAGGTTCTGCATTAATCAATACATAAGTTGTGTCATAATCAAAATTATTTTCTGCTTTAGAATTATCCTCGACTTTTAATATCACCCGGTACTTTCCGTTCTTAGAATAAGCGTAATTAATTTTTACTCCTTCCTTTGTAGAGCCATCACCCAGATCCCAATAATAATTCGTTATCATTCCATCGTAATCCACTGATTGGGTGCCGAAGAGCTCAATCGTCTGATTAACCGAAGCATAATTTGGTGCGCTTGCTGTTGCTATTGGTGGGGAATTAACTATAATCTGTTTTGATGCAAATGCGGTTGAACATTCTCCTTTAGAATCGGTCTGAATTTTTAATGTTACTTTGTAGTTGCCGTATTTATTATAAGAATGATTAACAATTTTTCCTTCGGCGGAATTGCCATCGCCAAAAGTCCATTCATACTTTAAAATTTTACCGGAAGATGCTTTGCTTTCGGATGCGTCGAAAGTAATTGGTTTTCTTTCCGGCACCAGAGTACTTGCATTAAAGATTGCAACCGGCGCATCAATAACCGTAACAATCATTTCATCCTTATCGGTGTTATCACAATCGCCCATTAGATCGCCGGTAATAGTAAGAGTAACTTTATATGTTCCGGGTTTCGTATAAATATGGACCGGTGTAGCGCCGCCGCCAAATTCTCCATCGCCAAAGTCCCACTCGTAACTATTTACTATTCCATCAACATCCGAAGATCCGGTTCCATCAAATTGAACCGGGTTATTTGCACACGCTGTTTGATCGGGACCGGCATTTGCAACAGGGGCTTCTACAACGGTAATTATTTTTTCGTCTTCACCAATGCTACATGGCAATCCGGAATCGTCCGTAACCTGTAATTTAATTTTATAAACTCCTCCCTTCCTGAATTTATAAACTGCATTGCTTCCTTCTATCTTTATCGAATCATTAATCGACCAAACATATTTCAATAATCCATTTTCCGGATCAAAAGATTTTAATCCGTTGAGTACAACAATATCGCCTGAACACACCGTGGTATCAACTCCGGCATTTACAACCGGCGGTCTGTTTATTTTTACCATTATTGTTTTTTGTGAAACAGAATTTGATAACCCCATCCCATCATCAACAGATAAAAGAATCGGCAGAAACCCTTTCTCTGCAAAATTGATAATTCGAACAGCGCTTCCAATTTCTCTATTCATATTTGGAATCTGCCAATAGAAAGTTAATGGATCTCCATCGGGATCATAGGAGCGGGAGGCGTCAATAGCTACTACGTTTTCACAAGTTGTTATTAAATCATGGACAACTACTAACGGTGGTGCGTTTACTTTAATAAATAGCGTATCACTTCCAATTGAATTAGAAACGTTAGCATCATCTAAAACATTCAGCACAACGCGATGAATATCCGGATCCGTAAATGTGTGTTCGAAAACTTTCCCTTTTCTTTCCGGCTGATTATCAATCATCCATCGATAATCGAGAATTTTACCGTCGCTATCCGAAGAACGCTCTGCGGATAATTTTATTTTTTGATTCGGAACAACGGTTAAAGGAGCGTCTATAATTGCTGTTGGGGCTTTGTTAACTTTAATAACTGCAAAATCAATATCGCTTTGCGGCGTTTTAAAATCATCAATAACTTCAAGTCCTACAAGATATGTTTTCGGTTCATTAAAAATATATTCCATTTCTTTTTCTTCGGTTACCGGTTTATTATCAACATACCATTTTTGCTTTACAATTTTTCCATCGGGGTCTGTTGAATTTGCTGAAGAAAATTTTATTTTACGTTCTGGCGCAACAATCAGATCGGGACCGGAATCTGCTATCGGTCTTCTATTAATAAAAATATTTAACGTATCGAATGAATGATTGTTGCTTACAATCGTATTATCGGTTACTTTAAGTATTGTGCGGTACTTTCCGGGAATTTTATAAACATGTTGGGTAATTTTTCCTTCGGATTTTGAACCATCGCCGAAGTCCCATTCAAACTTAGTAATCGTTCCATCTTCATCATATGAACGCGATGCGTCAAAGGATGCGTTTCCATCAACAAGATATTTGTCTTCTCCCGCAATTGCTAAGGGTGATTTATTTACAATTACAATCAGCGAATCTATATGTGTATCGGTTGATGTTCTGGAATCATCACGAACCGTAAGATAAACCGGATATTTCCCCGGCGCGGAATAGGAGTGGGCGATTTTCATGGCGTCGGATGTTTTACCATCCCCGAATCTCCATTTATATTCTATTATTGAACCGTCACTGTCTATCGATTTAGAGCCATCAAAAAGAGCTTCTTCTTTGGGCGCGAGTATTTTATTTGATCCGGCAACTGCTTTGGGCGGAGCGTTTATAAACAGATCTATCTCAATTGATGTGCTGTTATTAGATGCTGTTGAGTTATCCTGCACAGTTAGCGTAACTTTATATTTGCCTGGAATAGAAAATTTCTTTTTAATTATAGAACCGGTTTCAACTCCAAAATTTTTAAAGTCCCCAAATATTTTACAATACTACCGTCAGAGTCATTGCTCTTTGAAGCATCGAAAAGAATCTCTTCGTTTATAGAACCGGAGACTTTTGTATTTGTAACCGGAAAAGGTGGCGCGTTAATTATAACCGTTGAAGAATCTATCGAATAGTTGCAGTCCGAAAGGGAATAATCATCCGTAACTTTTAGAACGGCATTGTACTTTCCGGGTGATGCGTAAGTGTGATAAGCTGAAACTCCGCCGGCAGATGATCCGTCACCGAAATCCCATTCGTATTTAACTATTCTGCCGTCTTTGTCAAAGGATTTTCCGGCATCAAAAAGAATTTTTTCGTTAGGGGCGCCAACAATATTTTTAGAAAATACGGCTTCCGGTTTTTCGTTAATTGTTATTTCGAATTTTTCAAGTCTTGCATGAGTCACAGCTTCGGAACGTGTATCTAACATGAACAATTCGCCGGTGTATTTTCCCGGGTTAGAAAATACTTTTAATAAAGTACTCTCATCGGATTTTTCACCATCATTAAATGTCCACTGGTTAATATATTTTTCTCCGCCGGAGGTTTCTTTTTTCACATCGAATTGAACTGTTCGGCAGTCTTTAAAAATCATATTGACAGAAGCCGCTGGAATTTCTGCCGGCTTTTTTTCCTGAATAATTAAAGGAATAGGAAATTTTGTGTTGTCCGCAGAAGTAAAATAAAATGTTACATCGTTGGTGGTATTATTCTGAGGACCAATATCAAGCGAGCAGAAATTATCCTTCTCATAAACTGTAAGATCATATTTATTACTATTCCACCCGCGAATACTGGTTTCCATATTTGGAATTTCGTTCTTGAGAAGGCTCGAGAAGTACGTCCGGGTTCCGTCAAAATCGAAAGTATGAAGTGTTATAAATTCATCATCGCCCGAAGCACGGATCTTAAAAGAAATTTTGTTAGAAAATTTACTCAGCGAAATCGTTGGCTCGTATGAATATAATTCTACTCCATCTATCGGAGTGTTTGATAGAGAATCAGAGCTGATAAATATTTCGAAAGCATTACCATCATTACCTTCCACTCCTTCAACCAGTAATGAATAAACTGAATTTACATTCACACTTCTGGATAGATTCACAAATGTGTACCAATTATCAAAATATCTTGTATCATAACCAATTTCGAAGTGACTTATTACATTAGAATAATTAGCCGACTTAAACCCGGGTTCTTTCCTTACATTATCTTCTGTAAATTCATTTTTATAGATACTGAAGCGGTATCGAGAATCCCATGATCCAAGCGGAATATCAGATGCAGATCCGCAGCTCATATCGTATAATCTCAGGTATGCATTCCCCTTGTAATCGGATGGAATTTTAATGTTGATAACCTGAGCATAGTTATCGTCCCCTTCCTCCGGGTTTGCGCGAGGTCCGTAATTAATAAAACGGATTTCTG
>CAZEBL010000013.1:0-23180 GCA_964510325.1 uncultured Melioribacter sp.
CGGTTCTTTATGGATTGGTTACATTGCAGAACATCTGGGAATAACAACCGCGGTATTAATAAATTCCATTATTCTATTTATGTTCTTTATTGCAGTTAGGTTAAAAAACCCGCATTTATCACAAGCTCACTAAATCATATTTCAATTTCTTTTGGATCATTATCGGTTTCAACAATCCGCCATTCATTTTCTTCTCGGTTAAACTCGGTAATTCTTTCAAGCGGAACTTTAAGATACTTACCAAAAGCAGTTGCAGCTACTTCTCCGTTACTTAGAATTATTTCTCCGGTTCCTTCGAACATTCTGCTGTTTTCGTTCGTAATTCTGCCAACAACTTTTAATTGTTCATTTAATGGTAATGGTTTTTTGAATTTAACATTAAGTTCAACAGTTACACCCCATACTTCTTCTTCATATCTGTTCAGTATTGCACGTCCGATTGTTTCATCAAGAACCGCAGATGCAATTCCGCCATGTAATCTTCCCGGATAACTCTGATGTTCCTCGGATGGTGTAAAAAGTGCAATTAATTCCTGATTTTCCGTAACATAAAAATGTGTATGTATTCCAAAATTATTTTTCAAGCCGCAAACAAAACATAATTTAGAATTATTCTGCTTGCCAATTATCTTATGAACCATAATTTCTCCAAAGTTGGATTCCTTTTACAAATTTATAAAAGTATTGAAAAAAAATTCATACAATATTCATTTCAGATTAATTTTGGGTAAAAACCATGTTTTTTAACTCTGGTGTTTAATCTTTATTTTTGGCAATCAAATTCAAGAAGATCGGAGAGATAATGAACAGAAGCGAGCAATTATTTGAACAAGCAAAAAAGTTTATACCGGGTGGAGTGAATTCACCTGTTCGGGCTTTTAAGTCCGTGGGCGGTAATCCCGCTTTTATGAAAAGTGGTCGCGGTTCTAAAATGTACGATGTTGATAATAATGAGTACATAGATTACATAGGAAGCTGGGGTCCACATATCTTTGGGCATAATCCGGATTTTATTATTGAAGCACTTAAAAAAGCTATTGATAATGGAACAAGCTTTGGCGCACCCACAGAAATAGAAGTTAAAATGGCACAAATAATAACAGAGCTTGTCCCTTCTGTTGAAATGGTTAGAATGGTTAACAGTGGAACTGAAGCAACGATGAGTGCAATCCGTGCAGCACGTGGTTATAAAGGTAAAGAAAAAATTATCAAATTCGAAGGTTGTTATCACGGGCACGGTGATTTCTTTTTAATTAAAGCCGGTAGCGGTGCACTTACATTTGGTGTTCCAACTTCACCTGGAGTAACAAAAGGAAATGCTGCCGATACGCTGGTTGCAGATTTTAATAATATCGATTCCGTTAAAAAAGTAATTGCTGAAAACAAAAATGAAATTGCCGCTGTTATTATTGAACCTGTTGTTGGAAACATGGGAACTGTAATTCCTACTAAAAATTTTTTGAGTGAATTAAGGAATTTATGCAGTGAAGAAAAAATTGTTTTGATATTTGATGAAGTAATGACTGGATTCCGGTTATCTAAAGGAGGCGCACAGGAGATATTTGGAATTACTCCTGACCTTTCTACTTTCGGTAAAATCATCGGCGGTGGATTACCCGTTGGAGCTTATGGTGGTAAAAGAGAAATTATGGAAATGATATCACCAAGCGGACCTGTTTATCAAGCCGGGACGTTAAGCGGAAATCCCCTTGCTATGAATGCCGGGTATGCTGCATTGAGTTACATAAAAGAACATCCCGAAGTTTACATTCAGCTGGAAGAAAAATCAGCATACCTCGAAAAGGGATTACGTGAATCGATTGAAAATGCCGGTAAGAATTTTCAGATTAATAGAATCGGTTCTATGATGACACTTTTCTTTACAGAAGAATCCGTTACTGATTATAACTCAGCAATTAAATCCGATACAAAGCTTTTCGGTAAATATTTCCACGAAATGTTAAAAAGAGGAATCTATTTACCGCCAGCACAATTTGAAGCACTGTTTGTATCTACTGCTCATTCATTTGAAGATCTTAATAAAACAATAGATGCAAGCAAAGAAGCATTGAAAGCAATTTTATAAAATCATTTTAGATGAGTTATACTCCGTCATATATAGAGTTATACAAATCAGGTGAATTAGAAAAACGCGCAGAAGCTGCTTTAGAAATATTAAAGTCGTGTAATTCTTGTCCTCACAATTGTAAAGTAAACAGAACTGCTGGAGATTTGGGGATATGTACAAGCGGTTATCTGCCAATTGTATCTTCTTATACTGCTCATCATGGTGAGGAACCTGTTCTATCCGGTCGTAACGGTGCCGGAAATATTTTCTTTGGTAATTGTAATCTAAAATGTATCTACTGCCAGAATTATGAAATCAGTCAAAACTATAAAGTAGAACGAAACAATGAAGTTAGTCACGAAAGATTAGCTGATATTATAATTCAACTACAGAACAGAGATTGTCACAATATCGGACTTGTATCACCTACACATTTTTCGGCGACAATTTTAAGGTCGATTTACCTTGCTGCACTAAAAGGATTAAAGCTGCCGATAATTTATAACACCAACGGATACGACTCTATAGAAATGCTGAAACTTTATGATGGTGTAATAGATATCTATCTGCCGGATTTTAAGTATGGCAACAGTGATTATGCTAAAAAATATTCTAACGCTGAAAATTATTTTGAGCATACTAAAGCAGCTATAAAGGAAATGTTCAGACAGGTTGGAGACGATTTAATTTTTGATGGAGACGTTGTAGTAAGAGGATTAATCATAAGGCATCTTGTATTACCAAATGGAATAGCGGAGACAGAGAAGGTCTTTAGTTTTATTGCCGAAGAATTGAGTCCTAAGATTCACATATCATTAATGTCCCAGTATTATCCAACAAATAAAGCTTATAAGGAAATTTTACTGGATAGGAAACTACGACAATCTGAATATGAAAAAGCAATTGAGTTAATGGATAAGTACGGTTTGGAAAACGGGTGGATTCAGGAGATAGAAAGCAACGAATATTACCGTCCTCATTTTAAGGAGAACAGAATTAATCCGTTCAGGAATTGAAATTTACACTACGCAAAAATACGAGTGGTCCTTCTGATTTTCTTTATTGTGTATTCTAACCTCTCTCTAAGCATCGTAACAAATTTTGTTTTGAGAATATAGTCTTCTATTCCAAAATTTAGAATTTTTTGAACACATTCTTTTTCATCTGTGTTGGTTAAAACAACTATAGGAATGTTCGAATTAAAGGGATTAACTTTTTCTAAAAATTGAAGACCATTAAGTTTGGGCATATTAATATCAAGAAAGATGATGTGCGGTTTTTCTTTTTCAAATAGTTCAATCCCTCTTTCGCCGTTGGTAGCTTCAAAAACATTAAAATCATAATAACGTTGAAGCATTCGTTTTAGCAGAAGACGAAATTGATCATCATCATCAACAATTAATGCTCTTTTCATAAAGATCCACGGTTTTTGTTAATTCATTATCGTGTAAAACCGCAAATTCTTTAACCTATTCTTCAGTAAAATATTAATCGAATCTGCTTATTATTGTTAGGTTTTGATGATTAAGAATATCTTTCCCCTCCGCTGTATATAAGTATTCAATTCTATTTTTATAAAAGTCGGTTATCTTTCCTCTGACAATTTTAAGAGTGCTGTTCATAAAATGATTCTGCTCTGTAAATCCCTCTCCTAAAACAGCAAAAGTTGCCGGTAGCCATCTTGATGGGAACATCTCCTTGTATTTTCCATCCTTAAACTGATTTATTTCTCCGTCAAGCAATTTTAATGCTTCAATCTGTCCTTCTTTTGAATGATGTGACAGATTATTATCCTTAAGATACTTTTTGATTGCTTCTTTATTCGGAACAATAAGTGCAATTGTGTATGGCGATTGATTATTATAGAGCATTACCTGATCAATATGCGGGGAATATTCTGTCAATGCTTCTTCAATTCCTTCCGGGCTGTATTTTTCTCCATCATTGCTTATCAACAAACTTTTAAATCTTCCAAGCACATATAAAAATCCATCTTTATCGAGATAACCCATATCTCCGGTGTATAGCCACCCGTCTTTCACAGTTTCGGCAGTAGATTTTTCATTCTTCCAGTATCCAGCCATTACATTTTCACCTTTTACTACAATTTCTCCTTTTTCACCTTGGGGTAATTCATTTCCTTTTTCATCGCAGATTTTTACTTTAAGATTGATCACTGGTTTTCCGGATGAACCAAGTTTGTGAAGTGCTGGAACATTAGAGGAAATTACCGGTGTTGCTTCCGATAGTCCGTAACCTTGGAACATTGGAATGCCTATTGCATAGAAAAATTTTTGAAGTTCAATATCGAGGAGTGCGCCGCCGCCTATAAAAAATTCTAATCTGCCGCCGAAACTCTCTCTAATTTTACTGAATAAAATTTTATCATAAAGCATTATTAAAGGTTTTTTGAACCGCTGCATTCCTGTTCCTTTATTCCATCCTTCCTTGTTGTATTCAATTGTAGTTTTAAGTGCACTATTAAAAAGTTTTTCAACTTTGCTTCCTTTTTCACGAATTCCTTTTTCAATATTCTTTTTGAAATTTTTTGCGAGTGCCGGAACGCTTAGTAGAAATGTCGGTTTTATCTCTTTAATATTTACCGGAATATTTTTTAGTGTCTCGAGCGGAGAACTTCCAATTTGCACCGATGCCATACTCGCACCATTTCTCATCAAAGTATAAATTCCGGCAACGTGTGCAAAGCAATGATCCCATGGTAAAATTAAAAGCGAAGTGTAAGTCTCAGGAACAGGCATCAATGCTGTAGCTTGTTCAACATTTGCTGTATAATTTCTGTGTGTTAACACAACTCCTTTTGGGTCTGCTGTTGTACCTGATGTATATGAGATTGTTGCATAATCGTTCTCTTTAATTGACTGCCATCGTTTTTCAAATTGAGAATAGTTTTGTGTTAGAAATTCTTTCCCCTTTATTAATAGATCGGATAGACTTAATTCATCATCATCAAGAGAGTCTTTGGGGTCAAGTAAAATAACTTTTTCAAGATCGGGAAGATCGTTCTTAATCTTTTCGATTTTATGATAATGATTTTTTGATACTACAACTAATCTGGAACCGGAGTGAGCAATTCTGAATTTAAGATCATTCAGTTCCTCAATTTTTACAGAGATTGGAACATTGACTGCTCCTACATACAAAATTCCAAGTTCTGCCATAACCCAATCGTTTCTTCCTTCAGAAATAAGTGCAACCCGGTCGCCATGATTAATACCCATTGCAATCAAACCGGCAGCAAACTGATGAACCATTTTGTTCATCTCGGCATAAGTTGTTCCTTCATATTTGATTCCAATCTTTTCCCACATCAAAATATTTTTTGAATATTTTTTAACACTATCTTCAAATAATTGGGGTAATGTTCGGTTAGACATTTTATTTATTCCTGGATTTTTGATGATGTGAAATATTAATTGCAGTCAACTAAAAGTCAAGGAATGCCGGTAATAAAGAATTAATAAGAGGAGGAGATGTCAGTTAAACATCTCCATTAAAAGAAAAATCTAAAACCAACTCTCATCATAATACCGCTCATATCAAAACTTCTTTCAAAGACTCTGGTTCGTCCTGTTGAATTATCACGAACTTCATACTCATAGGATGGTTTGGAGTAATGATAAGTTAGTTCTACAAACGCATCGGATCTTCTTCCGAGTTCATAAGCAATTCCTCCGCCAAGTCTCCATGAAAAGTCGAATGCTCCTTTGAATTCATCATCCTGAGGGTTTTGATAATTGCGATAAAAAATAAGAAGGACTTCCATTCCGGCACTTCCTGTAAAAAACGCTCTGGTTCTTGGTGCAACTAATTGATTTGCATTTACTGTTATCATCAATGGAATTGAATGAAGATTTGTTCTTGCACGTAATTCATTAAGATCGCTCTGAATTGGTCCGAAGAAATCATTGTATTGAGCTACAAGTTTTCTATCGACATAATTTCTGTGGAACCAATCGGCACTCCATCCAAATAAAAAATTATCATCGATGTGCCAACCCCCTTCGTAACCGATTATGAATCCGGCATCTGTTGCTGAAGGATTAAATGTACCAAGTTTAACAGCCCCGACATCAAATTGTGCATTAATTATTACCGGTAAACAAAACAGCAATAGAATAATTATTCTTTTCATATTAATTCTCTATTTGTGTAAAATTCAAATGGACAAAGATAATGCCAGCAAAAACCTTCTAATTTGACAGAGATTACTATTTTTTATTTAAGTCAATGCCCAATAATATGAACATTTTTCGTATTGATTAGACGGAGGTCATATTAAAATGTATCATAATAGAAATTTTATTTATGGGATTAGAAAGTAGGACGACCAGCCAAGGAGATAAAAAAGGCGGTGTTGAACCGCCTTGTTAATAAGCAATTAAATTATGCTAAAGATTCTTTCGAACGCCGGTAAGCAGAAAATATAAATCCAATTACCATCAGAATTACACCAATCCAAACTAAGCTGATAAATGGTTTAATACTTGCTTCTACAGTAAGAACTTCTTTCTGAATTCCGGCATTATTAGATTCAGTGCTTTCGCTAAGGTCAGAAATCTCAAGTTCAACCATTCCGGAGCCGGCATTCATATTTAAAATTTCGAATCGAAGATTTTTATCTTTCAATTCAGCGGCTTCGGATTTTCTTCCTTCACCTTGAATAACCAGTTCGGGTTTAACAGTGTATTCTTTGCCATCGGCAACAACTTTGAGTATTGCACCAATCTTGAACTCACCGCCGCTGGACATAGATGACATTGCATCTTTAGGCATTTCAAAAGATTGGAATGTTATTTTTACACCGTTATAGTCAGTTGTATTACCTTTTGATAATGATACCATATTACCATGGTTATGTGCCGCTTCTTCTCCTTCGGAATAACCAACAGGTGCCACATAAAAATCTTTAGTAAGTCCAACTAAAATATCCGGTTCACGCATTAAACTATTATTGAATTCGGCAATAAACATAACGGGTTTAGCAACTTTTTTAGAGCCGTTCTTTGTAATCTCTACATTGAATGCATATTTCTTACCATTATCAATGGGTTCGTAACCTGTAAATGCTAAATCGTAACCAAATACATTTAACTTTTCGCCTTTAACAAGATCAACCTGCTTGTGATCCGAATAACCGCCGCTGGCAACTACTCCGATTAAAAATACTGCAATACCAATATGTGCAATGTATGCACCGAGAAAACTTTTTCTTCCCTTTAATATCTTAAGCATAATTTCACCATTAACAAAAAGTGTAAATGCCGATGTTAAGAGAAGAATTATCAACATTATATCGGTTACTCCGCCAAACAATACAATTAATGCTGTTAAAACAACAGAGGCAATAATAGAAAATTGTGATTGCTTCCAGAGATCTTTGCGTTCCGTCATTTTCCATTTAAGCAATAAACTTCCACCGTTTAACAACCCGATTATAATAGCAATTGGAAGGTTAAGTTCGTTGTAGAATTTTATTTCAACAGTCTGACCAAAAATAGGCGCGCTTGTTCCAACAAGTACAATAATTGCAGAAGCTAGTAGAGCGACAGATCCTGTAAAGAGTGTTAATTCTCTAGAAAGAAGATTTTCTTCGTAACTGAAATTTGTACTTAAGTATTTCCATCTATAAATAACCATTCCAATTCCAATAACGGTGAATAATAATAGAAACACAACGAGAAACAGATATACCGTCATACCGGGATCTACAAATGAATGAACCGATGCATCACCTAAAATTCCACTTCTTGTGAGGAAGGTACTGTATAAAACAAGAACAAATACCATTATGCTAAGAACAAGATTAGTCTTTACAAATCTTCCGGAGCCACTCTCCTGTGTTTTTCTTTGAACAAGTAGAGTATGAATTGATGCAACACCAACAAGCCATGGGACAAGGGAAGAATTTTCAACAGGGTCCCATCCCCAGTATCCGCCCCATCCCAAAACACCATAAGCCCAATAACCACCAAGCATAATTGCTAATCCAAGAACCATTGTACCCGAAAGAGCCCATGGCAAAGATTGTTTAACCCAGTCTTTATATTCGTTTTTAAGAAGTGCAGCTAATGCAAATGAAAAGGGAACTGCAGACATTGCAAATCCAATAAACAAAATAGGAGGATGAATCTGCATCCAGAAATTCTGAAGAAGCGGATTTAATCCTTTACCCTGAACAATAAAATCGTTAACAGAAATATTACTTGCTGCTAATAAGGAATGTAGCTCACTATTCATCTGAATAAACTGTTTGTTCGATTGCGGATCGCTGAACATGAATTGCTGAAGAGATGATAAAGAATAATATGCCGGATTAATATTCTTCAAATCGATAAAATCCGGAGTTGTCCAAATGTAAGTGAATGGCGATTTCAATAATGGATTAACCATTATAAGCAAAAATGTGAGTGCAAGACTAAAAACCATCATCACACGTGGTTCGAGATCGCCACGCTTGGATGTATAATCCAGCAATATCAAACCTATTATTGCAGTAAATAAAATCCATAACATAAAGCTTCCTTCCTGTCCAGCATAAAATGTAGAGATCAATAAACCAAGCGGGAGGTCGCTGCCACTGTAATTGTAAACATATTTATATTGATACTGATGTGTAAGTATTGCATGAAGCAATAATGCACTTGCAGTAAGGACCATAATTGCAGTTGCGTGAAATCCGACTCTTGCAAGTGATAATGTATTCTGGTAACCTCTGAAGGTTAAATAATACATTATAATAGAAAAGACTCCAGCTACTAAAGCTAAAGTCAGGGCTATATTTCCAATCATATTAAACTCCTAACTTAACCAGCTTATGAATTGGTATTTTGAACAGGTTGTTCCTGATATTTGGACGGACATTTGGTTAGAATATCTGTGGCCTGAAAAACACCGTTGTGATATTTACCTGTTACTACAACACTTGTGGATGATTCAAAATTATTTGGAATTGTTCCGTGATAAACTACTTTCATCAAACTTCCCTGATCATCCTTCATGTAAAATGAAAATAAGTTGTTCTGTTTATCAATTACGTAATTCCTTTCTTTAACCCAGCTTCCCGTTGCTTTAACAGTTTTGTGTGACTGCATTACTCTTGAAAAACTACTTTCATATGTAACATTTGTTTGTGTAAATAGATAGATCATTATACCAAGGAACACAACAATAATCCCACCACCGAACATATATTTATTTTTCATCTTGTTAGTTCTCCTTTCCTTCTGATTTTACTTTGCTCAATTCTTTCTCGATCGCCTTTAATCGTTTATCGGTATTAAGAACAAATATAAATATACCAAGCCATACAACAAGAACGATGAACATTACAATGTATATTGAATTGCTTTCTAAAAAGCCGAAAAATCCATTTTCCAATTTCTACCTCGTGTTATTTCTTTTCAAGATTTTCATTTATAATAATTGACCTGTATCTAATCTTCCACATCCAATAATATAAAATTGTGAAAGCAATTAGAGACAAATAAAAAACGAGCTGCATATTTGCATTCATTTTGAAATCAACAACCGGACCAGATGTATCATCGTTTGCTGATCCGGGATGTAATCCAACCATTATTCTGGGCATAATAAAAATGAAAAAAGGGACAGTTAAAAATGCAATTATAGAATAAACAGCAGAAAGACGGGCGCGTTTATCTTCATTTTCAATTGCAGAACGAAGTGCAAACAAAGATCCGTAAATAAGAAGGAGAATAAAGATACTTGTCTCTCTTGGATCCCAATGCCAGAAAGCTCCCCATGTAAATTTAGCCCAGATTGAACCGGTGATTGTTGCGAGGATTGCAAAAACCATCCCCAATTGAAGTGCTGCGGATGATTTTGCATCTTCATCAAGATTCTTATTTTTTAGATATCTTATTCCGTAAACCATTGCCATCAAAAATGCAATTACTGCCAACCATGCCGTAGGAACATGGAAAAATATTATCTTGGCTTTTTCTTCTAATCCTGGTATTACAGGAAATTCATACCAATTAGAAGGTTGAGGCACAATTGGAAAGGCAATTCCGGCTACTATTACAAACGTCATTAATAAAAAGAGTATTATCTTCCAGATCATAGATCCTTTTCTTTTCGTAATGGAATTTCTTCTAAAGACGGCTCAAAAATATGAAAGCTCCCTTTTATTTCCAAAGATATCCGGTTTCATTAATTGGCAAAAAGAAGGTATTTAATTTTTTTGGACCATTTCCTATAATAAAAATTAAGTTAAAGATTGAGCACTCCAAGCGACAAGTTGGGCGAACAACTTCGACAATATGGAAGAAAACCTTTGTTGAGATCAACTTTTAAGCATTTATTCCAAACATTTTTCTGGCACGAAAGTTATGATTAATTATGAAAATATCAGTAGGACAAACAAAGAGGTATGAAATGAAAAGACTAATCACATTAATGATCCTTATTACTGTATTTGTGTCGTATTCTAATCTATCCGCACAAACCCAGGACCCTCCCAAGCCAAAAGAGCATGGGAAAAAATTTGAGGATAAAAACGGGGATGGTTACAATGATAACGCTCCAGATCATGATGGAGATGGAATTCCGAATGGATTGGATCCGGATTGGTTAGCACTTAAAAACAAAAACGCTAATGGAAGGTTTGTTGATATTGATGGTGATGGTATTAAAGATAATCCAGGTAAGGGGAAAGGGAAAATGAATAAAGGTGGTTATGGACCGGGCGATGGAACAGGAAATAAGGGTGTTGGACCTAAGAATGGAACCGGTAATAGCTATGGTGAGTCTTCTAATACTCAGAGCCAGACCAGAGGCGGAAAAAAGTGGGGCAAAAAATAATTTGTGCTAATTAATTATTGAACTATTTTGTGAGGGACTCTTTAAGAGTCCCTTTTAATAACTGAGGATTTAATAAAAATGAACTTGAGCAAAAAAATAAAAATCGTCTCTATAAATGTTATTCTTCTTGTAATACTTTTTTCGGAATCTAATTTTGCTCAGTGGACATTTGGAATTTCAACTGACCAGGAATACAACTCGAATCCGTTCAGATCTCCAATTGCAACAAAAACATTAATTTCTTCGTTCGACTTCGGCTTAGAAAATGAATTGACTAATTTTTCTATTGGTTACTATGGGAGCTATATTAATTTTGATAATGTTACTGATAGAAATTTTTACTGGCATCAGTTTGCAATCTGGAAAGATTTTGAAAGTAGTACATTAGGAGTATATGCGGAACAAAGAATAAACCGCGAACTCTACAATTATTTTGATTACTCAAATATAACAGCTTACTTCCAGAACAAATTTAACATCGAGGATTTTTACTTTGCGATTAATCCTACCATTAGTTTAACAAGTTATAATTACATAAGTATTCTGGATAATTTAAAGGGGACTTTTTCATTTAATGTAAATCGTGGTTTTGAAACAGAAACAACGTTGATTTTAGGTGGAGCTCTAAATTACAAGAAATACCTTAACCCCACTCAATCCGGCCAGTTCACATACCTGGATGATTCAAATAAACTTGTAACAGAAAAATTTACGGATGAGAACGTTTCATCCTTAACGCAGATTTTATCTTATGTTAGAGTTGCTCAATCATTAGGAGAGAAAACCGGAATCGCAGTTCAGTTTACAAATAGAAGTATCACTAACGGTTTTGCTAATCAGGTTAAAGAATTAAATATGATTTATGGTGATGAATCTGAAATGTTTGATGACCCGGTTAACCATGAAGGAAACAGCGTTTCTGTCGAGCTCACTCAAATAATCGGTGATGATCTATCTCTAAGGTTTGGTTATTATCTGAACAATAAATTTTATCCATCCCAGGGAGTTTATAACGAACTATCTGAATACAACACAGATGTAATGAGAGCAGACAAACAAAACATCTTCAACATTAATTTGAAAAAAGCATTTTCATTAAACGAAGCAGAAACAACAAGTTTATCTGTTGGCTTGAACTATCAATACATCAACAATAAATCGAACAGCTATTGGTTCAAATACAACGGTAATTCATTCAACCTCGGATTAAGTCTGGAGTTTTAAAGTAATAATATGAAAAAGAAATTCAGCTGGCGTGGTTTTATAAGTTTATATATAACATTGTCATTTATTATAATGGCTATTTCCGGAATAATACTCTATTTCTCACCTCCGGGACGAGTAGCAAACTGGTCCTACTGGCGGTTCTTAGGTTTACTAAAAGGTCAATGGCAAGCTATACATACAATATTTACATTTTTATTTATAGTAGCTGCCGGGTTTCATCTATTTTTTAACTGGAAACCTTTTATTGCTTATTTAAAAACTAAATTTGAAAGCAATATTAAGCTCAGAAAAGAATTTTTACTTTCGACTGTAGTAGTGGTACTAATATTTGTAATGACTATTTATGATTTTGCTCCATTTAAAAATGTTATGAATTTTGGAGAAGAACTTAAAGCATCGTGGTCAACAGAAAAAACAGAGCCGCCTATTCCCCATGCAGAGGATCTAACGGTTGTTGAATTTGCAAAGACAATTAATATGTCTGTTGAAGAAATAAAAAATTCACTTTCATCAAAAGGAATTATAATTAAGGATGAAAATATTACTATTAAAGAATTAGCAAGTAAGAATAATATTTCTCCAAATAAAATCCATACTAAATTAAGATCCGGTAATAAACAACAGAGCCAGGTTACCGGCGAAGGAAGAGGATACGGCAGAAAAACACTTGCAGAATTTTCCTCTGAAAATAATATTAATATTAATATGGTTATAAAAAACTTAAAGACGTATGGTATTGAAGCAGAGGCAAATGAAAAGCTTAAAGATATTGCCATGCGAAATAATCTATTACCTGTTGATGTTGCCAATAAAGCCTTAGGCATAAAAAGTACTTCCGAATAAATTCAATCCAAAACTTAAACTTTGCTTCAAATTAGTTATGTTTTTTTTGATTAAATTAAGGATGCACAAGGAGAATTGAAGTGAAGTTTCTTAAAAAACTTTTTATCCAGCCCAAAAACCTTATTTTTATTTTTATTGTTACCGCACTTATAATTATCTCATCTGTTATTATTGAATTAAACCAGAGCAAGAAAGAAATGCTCGAGCTTATGCAGACACAATCCCAAACCCTACTTGAATCTATGATAATATCGGGTAAAAACGCTCTTTTATCATACGATAAAATTGAAGAGGAAACCAAAACACGTTTATTAAATAATGCCGGGATGATAAAAATTCTTTATCAGAAAAAATTAATTTCAAATTCACTTCTCGAATCAATCGCTACAAAAAATAATCTGTTTAGGATAAACATCTTCAGTAAGACAGGTAATAAAATATATTCAAGTCACAAGGAAGTTCATTCTCAATTAGAGGAGAAAGAAAATCCTATTGATTACTTATGGCCAATTTTAGATGAAGAGACTGACACATTAATTATCGGTATAAAGCCTTCACGTTTTGGTGATGATAAAAGATATGCTGTTGCAATCTCTTCCGGCGACGGAGGTGCAATTGTATTGAATGTTGACGCTGCCCAATTACTCGAATTCAGAAAGGAAGTAGGCTTTGGTGTTTTATTAAAAAGTATTTCTGAAAATGAAAAGATTGAATACGTTGCATTACAGGACGAAGACGGAATTATTGCTGCCTCCGGCAGACTTAATGATCTTGAACCGGTTGACTCTTCTTCATTTCTTAAAAAAGGATTGGAAAGTGAAACATACATGTGGCGTATTGCTGTAGTGGATTCAATAAATGTTTTTGAAGCGATACACCCTTTTGAATATAAAGACGATCTGATAGGAATTTTTAGAATCGGCTTATCCTTAGAACCAATTAACGATATAAATGATGCTATAGTTAGACGGTTAATAATAATTGGAATTGTTCTCTTTGTTTTCGGTTCTGTTACAATAACACTTGTTTTTGTTAAACAGAATTTCAATCTCCTTTCTAATCGATTCAAAGCAATAGAAACATACGCAAAAGAAATTTTGGATAATGTAAGCGATGCAATAATTGTAATTGATAAAGACCTTGCTATTAAGTCGTTTAACAATGCGGCACTGCAAATCCTTGGTAAAGATGTTATCTCAAATCAAAATTTATTTGCACTCTTCGAAGAGAATAAATGCAGACAGTTAATAAACTCCTCCTCGCAATTACAAGAAGTTGAATGCCGTGTTAATGGAAACAATAAGATGTTTCTCGTTTCTAAAAGCGAATTTACGGACGAGCAAAAAGAGCAAAATATAATACTGGTTATACGCGATCTTACTGAGATAAAGAATCTCGAAAATCAAATCCAGCGTAAGGAACGAATGGCTGAAATGGGAGAACTTGCTTCTTCGGTTGCTCACGAAATCAGAAATCCACTCAATGCAATAGGCACTATAACCCAGCAGCTTGGTAAAGATTTTGAACCTAAAAACAATGCTTCTCAATTCAGCGAATTGACAAAACTTGTTTACAAGGAAGTAAGAAGAATTAACGAAACGATCGAGAACTTTCTTAAGTTTGCAAGACCGCTACCAATTAAACCCGAAAAGTTTTCCTCAAAAGAATTCTTTGATGGAATTTATAAGCAATACTCCGCGCTGCTTAATGAAAAAAATATTGAGTTAATGATAAATGAAGTTTGGTCAGGTGAGGTTGTCTGGGATATAACTCAAATGAAACAGGTTTTTATAAATCTTATTGAAAATGCTATTGATGCTGTTGAAAAAAACGGAAAAATCTCAGTTCATATTAAAGAGAAAAATCCGGATAAGTTGGAGATCAAAATGGAAGATAATGGCAAAGGAATTTCAAAAGAGGATAAGAACAAAATCTTTAATCTTTACTTTACAACAAAGACAAAAGGAAGCGGAATTGGTTTGAGTATTGTTCAAAAAATAATCTCTGAACATAATGGATCAATACATGTTAATAGCGAAACCGGAAAAGGAACAGAATTTATCATTAATCTCCCGAAGAAATTAGTGTAGGTGTAAAATGAACAACTTATCTATACTTGTAATTGACGATGAAGATTCTCAATTGCAATCTCTTAAAACATTTCTTACTAAAAGAGAATATAAAATATTTACTGCAAGCAATGGTGAAACTGGATTGAAGACAGCTCGCGAAAATGTAATTGATGTTGTATTAACCGATTTTAAGATGCCCGGATGGGATGGACTTACTGTTCTTAAAAATATTAAAGCTCTTAACCCGGAGATTGATGTTGTTGTTATGACTGCATTCGGAACTATTGAAAGTGCGGTAAATCTTATGAAAGAAGGTGCCTTCGATTATCTTACCAAACCAATAGACCTTGATGAACTTGAAAATATTTTAAATCGTATTAAGGAAAGGCGATATTTAATTTCGGAAAATAAATTGTTGAAAGAACAACTCCAGGATAAATTCCGGTTCGAATCGATTATTTCCCGTTCAAAGCCGATGGATCTTGTATTAAGCACCGCCGCAAGAGTGGCACAAACCAAATCAACAGTTTTAATTAGAGGAGAAAGCGGCACCGGTAAAGAACTAATTGCAAAAGCAATTCACTTTGCAAGTCCGCGTAAGAACCAACCTTTTATTACAGTAAACGTTGCGTCATTATCGGAAAACCTGCTCGAGAGCGAACTATTCGGACATGAGAAAGGATCTTTTACCGGGGCAATTAATCAAAGAATTGGTCGATTCGAAGAAGCAAATGGCGGAACAATTTTTATTGATGAAGTCGGTGATATTCCGCTTGCAATACAGGTTAAACTTCTTAGAGCAATTCAATTTGGAGAAGTCCAACGGATTGGCAGCAATTCAACTTTTAAAACTGATGTAAGAATAATTGCAGCAACGCATAGAGACCTTGAAGAGATGATTAAGCAGCATGAATTCCGTGAAGACCTTTTCTACAGACTGAATGTAGTAACGATTAACCTTCCCCCACTTCGTCAGAGGAAAGACGACATTCAATTGCTGGTAGATCATTTCATCCAGAAGTATTCCGAATCGATTGGTAAAAAAGTAGAGGGGATTTCGAAAGAAGCTCTCGATCAACTAATTAAGTACGATTTTCCCGGTAATATCCGCGAACTCGAAAACATGATTGAAAGAGCTATTGTTCTTACAAGAGGTGAAATTATTACTAAAGATGATTTGCCCTTTTCAATAAACGAAAAGAGCAGCAATAGAGCATTCAATCCGTATGACCTGGACGATAATTATGAAACAAAGATGAAGCTTTTTGAAAAAACTATGATTACAGAAGCACTTAAAAGAACAAACGGGAATAAGAGTGCGGCTGCCAGAATTCTTGGTATTACCGAACGGCATTTAAGATCCCGTTTGGAAAGACTCGATTGATTTTTATAAATTAACTAACAATTTCGATATTAATTCGTCTAAAAATCCGGGGGTTTTAAATATTATTGTTTTATTAGGTCAATTGGGGTTGCTGTGCCCGGACAAAATCCTTTAAAACGGATATTCGATTTATATACTTCCGATCTTAGTTATCAGGAAATTGAAAGACTTGTTAAAAAAGAAGCCGGTGAAGTATATGAATTCTTTAAAGCCGATATTCCCAAACCTGACCAATCAAAAACAAAATTTGTCCGCGGTTTAATTTTTGTAAGAAGTCTTTTTAATGCTTTCCTTCTTAAACTTACACCCGCAAGACGGATCTTCTTTTTAATTTCGTTGCTGTTTTTCCTGGTTGGTTATTCACAGCAAAATTCTTTATACATTTTTACTTCATATCTAATAGCCATTTTACTTTTGGCATTTGAGTTAGCAGATAAACTTACTGCAAAAAACGAATTAGAAGTAGCACGTAAAATTCAATTCGACCTTATACCGAAAAATATTTCCAGAGTGGAAGGATTTGATGTTGCAACTTTTTATGAACCGGCACGAGAAGTTGGCGGAGATTACTTTGATATTATTGAAACTCCGGAAAGGACTTTTATTATTGTAGGTGATATCTCGGGTAAAGGGATTGCAGCGGCACTTTATATGGTAAGGGTTCAATCAATTATTTATTCACTTATTGATTCATACACTGAATTAAAAGAGATTGTAATTAATCTTAAAAAATATTTTTCGAAAAATTTGCGCAGGGAATTTTTCTTAACCCTTACAATCGCATCAATAGAAAAAGATGGTAAGATAAAAATTGCCCGTGCAGGTCATCCGCCATCATTTCATTATAAAAACGCATCAAAGGAATTCTTATCATTGAACCCGGCTGGTATGGGAATTGGCTTAAATGATAAGGGATTATTTGAACAGACTTTAGAGGAATTAGAAATTACTCCTATAGCTAACGATATAATTCTTCTTTATTCGGATGGATTAACAGAAACCATGAATAGTACTAAAGATCTCTTAGGCGAAGAGAACGTAAAAAGGATTATTAAGAATAACGCGGATAAAACTGCCGAAGAAATTAAGAGAGCTTTACTTAATGCGGTAGAAACTTTCCGT
The DNA here is from genome assembly GCA_964510325.1 of uncultured Melioribacter sp. Lineage (GTDB taxonomy): Bacteria > Bacteroidota > Ignavibacteria > Ignavibacteriales > Melioribacteraceae > DSXH01. Next base: position 17,561 of record CAZEBL010000013.1, read on the forward strand.
GGCTCGGCTCCACAACACGACGACATAACAATGGTTCTGCTTAAACGGTATTAATCCTGTTCATAAATCTGAAATTCATCTTCGACCGGTCTAATTTCATCATACAATCTTTTAAGCGAATTCATAGCCGCCTGGTTACCTCTTTGCGCAGCAAATCGGTAATACTTAACAGATAATGCCCGGTTTTCTTTAACACCCAGTCCTTTTTCGTAACAAAGCCCAAGAAATGCCTGTGCAAGCACTGAGCCATTATTTGCAGCGTTTATTAGTAACTGGATATTATTTCCAACTTCGGAGCGATTAGAATTCTCTGAAATTGTTAAAAAGGCAATTCTAACTTCAGCTTCTTTACTTCCCATTTCTTTTGCTAATTTCCAGTATTCTACTGCTCTATCCCTATTCTTTTCTACCAGAGAACCGGAACTATAAAGGAGTCCTAATTCAATCATAGATGGAATGTGGTTTTTACTAACTGCAGTTCTCAAAAAATCCAATGCTTGTTTTTCTGTAATCTGGTTATTATAACCCAGGGCCGCCATTCCCGCCCAGACAAACATTGCTTCTGCATCACCGGATTTTATTTTATCCTTAAGTAGATTGGAAAATTTTTCATCCTGTAAAAGTCTGAATAGATTTTCCCCCGCTTTAAATGAACCCAACCTGTATGCTCTTAGATAACTTGACGCAGCAGAAATTATATTTTCCTTCATAAGAATGCCGCGCTCCAGGCTTTTACCTATGATATAGAGTGCTTCCGGACTTCCATTCTCGGATGCAAATTTTAATATTCCGAGCCCCGAAGTATCTTTAATTCCAAGATTCTCATTAAAATCATCAAGTCCAAAAATTCTTTTCAATTCTTTACTATTCTTATTCAACAAATCAGCTACATATTCATCACCGCCTTTATCCTCATCCGATTTATCAAAATCATAAAAGTCGAGATCCCAGTTGGGATTAATAATTTTTGCAGTTTCATCATTTACAACCGTACCATTTTCTTTTTTTTCTTTCTCTTCAACTGGAATAAAATTCATTTTCTCAAATTGTTTTAACGCATTTTTTGCCGGTTCAAATCCGGCTTTAGCAGATTTATTAAATAACTTGTAAGCTTCATTCAGGTTACGGTTTACTGTTAAATTATCGGTCAATAAAATTGCATAAGCAAATTGAGCTTCGGGTAAACCGGATTCACCGGCGCTCTTAAAATTTACATATGCTTCAAATGGATTCCATGGTACACCAATTCCATTATAAAGTAAAATTCCGTAATTGTAACGTGCAGAGGGGAGATTTTGATCGACTGCTTTACGAATCCAATAAACAGCTTTAACAGTATCGGCTGGAAATCCCTGACCGATTAAATACCTTATACCAAGCTCATGCTGAGCAAAAGGATCGCCCCGGTTAGCTTCGGTCATTAATAAATATCCCGCAAGAAGTGAATATGACGGATATTTAGCTTTAAAAATAGAGGGCTTAAAAAAACGGTTATCTTTGAACGCTTCGCTTCGTGTTGAATCCTGGGCGTAACATACACCTGCAAACAATAAAGCTATAATTATTTTACGAAGCAAATTTTTCATCTGAATTTAATAAGGGAAAGAATTTTAGTAGAGCCATTTTTTGAGGATGAAATAATTCTTACCATTCTTTCTATTGTAGGTTAGCTCATCCATAAGTTGTTTCATTATATACAATCCCATTCCGCTCTCAGGAAGATTATTTATATCCTTCGGGTCGAAATCGAGGTCGGGTATTACAAAATTATTATTCGGTTCTCCTTCGTCAACTATTTCCATTTCTATCAATTTGTTATCAAGCTTCAGCTTTACACATATAGTCTTATCTTTTTGTTCCTTGTAAGCATGTTTGATAATATTATTTATGCTTTCCATAATACATATCTCGAAAGCATTAAGGATATGAGGTTCAACACCATTATCTTCAAGAATTTCCCTTATATCGTCATTAACTTTCGCAACATTATCATAATCACTTAGTATATTTACTTTGAATTCTTTCAAATGAGCTATTCTGTTTTTGTTTCGATCTAAATATAAAAAAGTGTTTGATTAAGGACAAAGTTTTGAATAGTGTTAACTTTAACTAAGGGAGAGTTCTTATAAATTGTTTAGAATATTAGTAGAGTCCGGGCATGCCCGGACTCTACTTTTATTTAATTGTTTTGCAAATAGAAGATCTTACTATTTAGTTTCCGGTTCTTTGGTTTTGCATGTAGAAATACCAAATGGCAAATATGCCGGACACGTTCCTGTAAGTGCTGTTAATAGAGGTACTATTCCTACTAATCCCCACCATGATTGAAAATTAATTCCGAGGGCAATAATAACAAGCCCTGCAATTATTCTTAGAACTTTATCTGCACCGCCAACATTTTTTTTCATACATAACTCCTTTGTTTTGGTGTTAATTAGATTTTCTATCTGGAAAAAGGATTCAAAAATTTATTTCAAGTATAACATCTTTTTTGTTTGCGAGAAATTAGCGGAATTAAGTTTGTAGAAATATATTCCGCTTGTTAATTCTCCATTTTCAATTCTCCATACGAAAGAGTAGTTCCCGGGTTGTTTATATTCATCAACAAGTGTTACAACCTCGCGCCCGAGCAGATCATAAATTTTTAGAGTAACGTGCCCGCCGACCGATAACTGATAACCAATAACCGTACTTGGATTAAATGGATTTGGATAATTCTGATATAAAACTATTTCTGTAGGAAGAGGATCGTTTACATTGACAGAAGTTGGATTTACAATTTTTTTATCTATCAATTTCCAGAGTTCTTCGCGGTTGCCGTCGTAACCTAATGCCCATATTCCTATTCCTTTTAAGTTCTTCTGAAGAGCAAGATTGTATTTCATTTCCAGACTTGTTGAGTCATCGTACCATACCTGATTCCATCCATTGTCATTCCATCTAATCCATGGTGTATTCGAAACAGTATCCCACAATTTCTCGTATTGTGAATAGTCGGAAATTACCTCGCGGTATCGAACAATTTTCTGCCAGTTGTTATTTGTGCTATCGCTGTTAAACGGTTTTACCGTTGCATACGGTTGATTGGAATCTGTTTTCCAGTAATTTCCATAGTAAGGAACGCCTAAAATAATTTTGGAAGGAGGAACATCTTTGTATTCATCATTAATTGAATTGGTAACGCTAATAAACTGTCCTGTTAACGGCGCCGAAGGTCCGGATGAATTTGCCCAACTTCCCCAGTAATCGTAATTCATTACAAATAAGTAGTGTGAATGTTCTGCAAGCCCCGCAAAATTCCACTGGTTCAATCCATAAGAAGGAGTTGCAAATGAAATTTCGTAATTCGGATTAAATCTGAAATGTTCTTTCATGTGCATCATAAAAGCAACCGAAGCATATTTTTTATCGTTCTCGTCGCGCAAATTTTCAAAATCGATGTTTACACCGTCGAGTCCCGCTGTTAACATTATTAGTCTTATGTTTTCAAATAGCTTTGTTCGTATTCCATTATCAGTCATTAGCCGGTGAATATCATCACCTTTGAACGAAGTAACCGTCATAATAACCTTAACATTGTTTGCGTGAGCGTTTTCAATTACATCGTTCCATGGCCAGCCAATCGGATTTGTTAAATTACCATCGGCGTCAGCTTCAAAAGAAAAGATTGCAATGTGTGTTAATAAGTCGTAACGTATGTATTGATGATAACCCACAGCATATTCCCACCAGGGCAGATAACCGAATACTGCACGGCTCAGCGTAGATGCGGCTCTACCTCCTTTATGAATAGTGTTAACACTTTCTATGTGGTGATTTACCGAAAATGTTTTTTTATAATAATCATTTTCAAATTGGTGAAGTGACTGCGCAATCGTAAGCGAAGAGATTAAAAGAAGAATAATTATTTTTTTCATTGTTCCCTTTAATAATTACAGTAAAAGATAGGAAATTTCTTAAATAAAAATGCGGGTTATTAATATTCTCATTAATGAGCTCTTTAATTCTGCGTTTGTACAATGAAGTCGAGTGAACGAAGAGGCTTATAGTTACAAGCATACTCTGCTCTTCTAAAAAATTAGATTCTTCGTCCCGCTTTGCGGGAATCAGAATCTTAAAGAATAATTATAGAAAGTGTTATTCCGATTTATTACGGAATTTGTAAGCAGGTTAATTAGCGATGTAGAAGAAAATTTATTTAGTAATTATAAATTTCTTTGTTGCCTTAAAATTCCCTGCACTTAGCTGGTAGAAATAGATACCGCTTGTTAAACTGCTTCCATCAAATGTAACTTCGTGATAACCTTCATTAAGGTTTGAATTCAGAATTTGCGCAACCCGTTCGCCAAGTAAATTGAAAACACTAATTGAGACTTCTGTTGAAACAGGTAACGAAAATCTTATTGTTGTAGTCGGATTAAACGGGTTTGGATAGTTCTGCTCTAAAACGAATTGTTTAATTTCATCAAGTTTTACTTCTACTTCATTGGAGTATTCAAATGTCCCATCGAAATCGACTTGTTTAAGCCGATACTTAAAAGTAACGTCGCCCAGCGGTTGATCTGAATATGTGTAATTCTTTGGTGAGTTACTATTGCCGTGTCCCTGTACGAAACCGATCTTTTTCCAGTCACTATTTGAACTCTTACGCTCAATTTCAAAACCATAATTGTTAACCTCTATAGCAGTGGACCAGTTTAATTTTACTTTCTCTTTTTCAACAAGTGCTTTGAAAATTGTTAATTCTACTGGTAACGCAGTTATACTACTTGTTGTACCTGTTGAATAATTATATGCTAAATCTCTCATGTACACTGCATAAGTATATTCTGTATTAGGTGATATTGAATTATCAGTAAACGTCTGAGTTCCAACATCAACAATTCCAACTACAGTCCAGGAATCCACAGTATTAGGTCCGTCACTTCCTCCGCCCGTTGAATATCTACCTTGATCGTTTAATGTTGGTGCGGATTGATTTAATCCAGCTTTTCTTAGAATAAGTGCTTGTTGAGAACCTGTAGCTGCATCTGTTCCATCAGTCCATGTAACAGTTATAGCTGTTCCGGCTTCATTTGAAACTGCATTTACACCTGATGGTGCATTTGGATCTGTTACATCTGTTGTTGAACTTGTTGAAACATATGCAACAACATCATCCCAATTTAACGTAATAGAAGTTGTACCATCACTGGATCGAGAGCTCAATCCAATATAACCTTCTGCTTCACTACCAGTATTTTGTCTACCTCTTGAAATTCTTGTATATGTTGATCCCGGTGCTAAATAGGCTCCAGATGTATAAGAACCTGAACCAAATTTTATTGATATTGAACCTTCCGCTTGAGTTACTTCTCCTCTAATCCATGCAATTACATGCAAATAACTATTAGTTGCTGTAGTTATGGTCGTACTATTTTCCATACGAGTTGGAGTAGAATAACTGGTTGTTTTTATCTCCATAGAATAGCTGCCAGTTCTAACATTTGAAGAAACAGCCGATTCGGTACCAGCAACAAGACCTGTTACTTTTGACCAACCATTCAGATTACTAGTTTCAAACCCGGGATTAGTTTGAGAAATAATTAATGAAGGAATTAGCAATGCAAGGAGTAAAATC
>CAZEBL010000014.1:0-3177 GCA_964510325.1 uncultured Melioribacter sp.
TATATTAATCCATGCTCAAGATAAAGAATTAACAAAAACAAAAATTCTTCTTGTTGCCGAAGTTATTCTTAAGAATTCTTCATTTAATTTTATTGATAAAAAAACCGGCAATATATACTCTTCAGCCACTGAAACTACTCTGGATGCAGAGCTTAAACCGTTTAGTGAATATAACGATTGGCGTTACTGGAACGGTGTTCTTAACCTTGCAATGATTGATTTAGCCGATCACCTTAAAGATAATAAGTACCGGGATTTTGTTAAGAAGAATCTTGATTTCGCATTTAATAACTATAAATATTTCGAAGAGCAATATTCAAATCAAAGCAAGTGGAATTATCCTTTCGGTCAGCTTTTTATTATGGAGGAGCTTGATGATTGCGGTGCAATGGGCGCAAGTCTAATTGAAATTTATAAGACGGATAAACAAGAGCAATACAAAGAATATATCAACAAAGCAGCAAATCATATTCTAAAAAAACAAGCCCGACTTAAAGATGGGACTCTCGTTAGAACTTTTCCTCACAAATACACTTTATGGGCTGATGATCTTTACATGGGAATCTCTTTTTTATGCCGTATGGGTGAGTTAACCGGAGAAAAAAAATATTTTGATGATGCTGTTACACAGGTTATAAATTTTCACAAATACATTTTCAATGCCAATTATGGGTTGATGTACCACTGCTGGTATTCGGACGAACAACGTCCCGGCGTAGCATTCTGGGGCAGGGCAAATGGTTGGGCTATGTTATCGCAAATTGATTTACTTGAGAGACTACCGGCCAATCATCCTAAGCGAAATGAATTAATCGGATTATTTAAAAAACATGTCGTTGGCATTTCCTGTTATCAAAGTGAAAGTGGTTTGTGGCATCAACTGCTGGACAAAGTTGATTCTTATTTCGAAACTTCTTGCAGCGCTATGTTTACTTATTCTATTGCCCGTGCAGTAAATAAAGGTCTAATTGACAAACGTTATTTGCCTGTTGCACTTAAAGGATGGGAAGGTGTAATGACAAAAATAAATTCGAACGGCGATGTTGAAGGAGTTTGCACAGGAACCGGAACGAGTGATGAGCTGATTCATTATTATAAACGTCCAGCTCCTTTAAATGATGTTCATGGTATTGGAGCGGTCATATTGGCGGGAGTAGAAATTTTGAAGTCTTTGCGAAATAATACAGATTAAGTTGTTAACACTCTCTTTCAGTTTGTAATTGGAAAAGATTTGGCAAATAATATTCTGAAACTATTTTACAAGAATTAATTTTCTTGTCAGCACAAAACCGGGATCTTTAGAAGACTGACTGAATTGTAATTTATAGAAATAAACACCACTGCTTAGATTACTACTTTCAAATGTGGCTTCATATCGTCCCGCTTTTTTCTCTGAGTTCACAAGTATCGCAACTTCTTTTCCTAAAACATCATATACTTTTAATGAAACAAAACCGCTCTGAGTAATCTGGTATATTATTTTAGTTGATGAGTTGAAAGGATTAGGGTAATTCTGTCTGAGCTCGTAATTGGTAAGTGCTGTATTGTCGGTTATATCCGGAATACTGAATTCAACTTCATTCGACCAATCAGACCATTTAAGGTTATGATCTCTATAACGGACTCTGTAATAATAATTTTTCTCGTGTACAAGTAAAGAATGATTTAGCGAAATCTTGGTCATGTTAAGATTTTTATTTAAGTCAACCGGATTAAAATTTGCATCAACACCATAAATATTTTTCCAGTGGAACATAGAGTCAACAATTGTTCTTCTAAAATATGGGTCTTCGGCAATCTGAATTCTGGTTGTCATTATCGAATCCCGTTCAATAGGAGAGGTATTAAACGTAATGTTGAAATTATCGAACGAAGGTATATATGCATTCGGTTTAACAGGTTCGGGTTGATTTAATTTTATGTACCAGCTATCAAGTAATTCTGTGTTTCTTGGTTTAAGTTCATTTCCCAAACTAAAGAGATAGGATTGAAATGATTTTTCTGTTACATCTATTTCAATCAATTGAAACGAGTAGTGATCGAGTGAAATATGAATATTAGAGAAGTCGGAATTTTTATATGAGCCCCAGATGTCTAAAGGTCCTCCGCCTCCGCCTCCGCAAACAATCCTGAAATCACCTTTCGAATTAGCAGCTTCCGATTCTATTGTTCCTCTTTCAAATCCATGTGTGTGACCGTAAGAAAGCTGAACAACTTTAGAATATTTTTTTAGTATCGGGATTATCTGGTTCCTAACATAAACGGAACCTGCATCAGAAATTCCTTCACCCCAGAGCTCTGAGACGGGTAAGTGATGAACAAGCACCAATACAAAATCAATTGCCGTATTCGATTCAAGCTCCTGTAGTTTTTTTTCAAGCCATTCTGTCTGATGGGTCCGTCTTGAATTCGACAAATTAGAATTAAGACCTATTATTGCAGTATTAACAAGTCTAAGGGACCAAAATCTTTCAAATAAAGGATCGTTCGCCGGATATGCTGAATGATCATCGTATTTCATGTATGAATAATAGTTGATGCTTTCACCTTCATGATTCCCAGCTACAGTCATTGTAGGGACATAAGGCGAAATAGAAGAGATCGGTGCAAAATATTGATCTGTCCATTGAATGACATCATAACCGGTAACAACCATATCACCAGAATGTAATACAAGATTAATTCTATAATGAATATCATCACCATACAATTGAATAATTTTATTTCTTGCTTCTCTAATAATTTTAGAAGTCATTGTCGTATCATTTGCATGAGTATCACTTAGGAGTAAAAATCGAATTTTCCCTTTGAAGTCGTCGGATGGTTGAGTTCTGAAAGAATAAATTTTTGACAAACCATTTCCGCTTAATACTCTGTAGAAATATTCCGTATCAGTTTTAAGTCCGGTCAGTTTTACAGTGTGCCAGACGTATGAATCGGAAATTATTTCACTGGTTCCATTTGAAAACTGCCCGAGTAATTCGGTTGTACCGTATTCAACCCGCGTCCCGGTTGAAAGCGAGTCGTGCCAGGAAATAATTATTGAACCAGAACCCGGTGTTTGTAAATAAGGAACGCGGACTAATAATTTAGAACCATGTCCAAAATCACCCAAACTTTTAATTTCAGTTTCTGATAATGAATAATTCCATATTGCTAATTCAGCGCAATCAATTT
>CAZEBL010000014.1:3187-20158 GCA_964510325.1 uncultured Melioribacter sp.
ATTTCACCGTCTTCGCCGTTATCATCAGCAAACATTAAGAGTGTTTTATCGAGTGCGAACCTGCTATCAATATTCTGATAAAATCCATTTAAAATCAGCTGCCCTTCAAGATAATACTTATAATGGTTTCCATTCTTAACAGTAATTACAAGACGGTACCATTCATTAGGTTTTACTGCTAAGGTTGAGTATCCGGTTGCTTTAACACCAATATATCCTGTAGGATCAATGAAACATTCTCCATCGTTATTATTTGAGGGTGAAGTTTGGAAGAAGCAATACCACTCGTTTAATTTTCTAACTCTAAAATCAATTTGGATTGTGTATTCATTAACAAGCTTACCGCCGCCGTTAGGAGAAATACCATGATCAATTTTTATATAGTTCCCTTTGGAAATCCTAACTGCTTCGTTATTTCCCATCGGACCGTTTGTAAATTCAGGTGCACCAATAAATTCAATTTCCTTTCCGATCTCACTTTTTTTAAGATTTGAATTGTCATCAAATTTCCATAAACCAGAAGGGTTACCACTCTGTGCTAATAGAAATGAATTGAATAGAATCGAGAAAAGAATTGTCAGATATATTTTTATTTTAGAAGTAAGCACATTATTAAAATTTTTTAATGATAGATCGCTTTAAAGAACTAACTGCAATTTTGTAAACCGACCATGAATATTATTAATTAACTTAATAAAAGAAATCAATAATCTAAAGCCGATCGGGTATTTCTATCTTCATTTTACTATTTTTCAAATATAAATGCATCATTAACTAAAGAAATCCATTTTCAAGCATATTCATCATAACCTGAATGAGATTTAGAAAATTCCTGTTTATTAAAAAATTATTAGTCTTCTATGCTCTAATATCTTTGGTTACTGGATGCCATGAAGAAGAATCACCAATTGAAACACCAAATAACAAACCTCAAATTCTGGAGCTTTATACGAGTGCAGATTCGTTACTCATTAATTCCACCGCACAGTTCAAATGTCTTGCAAAAGATTTAGATAACGATAGTCTTAAAATTGTATGGAAAACAAAACGTGGTAGTTTTCCTAAAGGTAATACCGGAAAATCTGTTACATATAAATCACCTTCTATTTCTGGAATAGATTCCGTTACTGTTGTTGTAGATGATGGTAAGGAAAAAATTGAACGAACGATAGAACTATTTGTTGGTGACTTACCTACTCCTCCCAAATTAAGAGAACCACAAAACCGGAAAAGTGAAATTGAATTATTCGCTCGTTTATTATGGTCCAAAGTCAAAGATGCTATTAGTCACGATCTGGAAGTTGCAACGGATAAAACTTTTAAAAATTTTGTTTATAGACGGTACAGTCTAAAAAATAATTTTCACGAATTGAAAAATCTTTTTATCGCAACAAATTACTATTGGCGAGTAAGAAGCATAAATGCATTTGGTGTTTCTAATTGGTCTGAGGTATATTCGTTTAGAACTGTTTCACCTCCGGAAAAACCTTTTCAATTAATACCGGAAAATGAAGCCAAAAATGTCGATATAAATTCTGCTCTAAGATGGAATAAGGTTGTAAATGCCGGGAGTTATTCAATTCAAATTTCGGAGAGTGAATCATTCGATTCTATCCTTATTAACAAAAGCGGTTTGATTGATACTTTTTATCAGCCAAGCGAATTAAAAAACTTCACCAGATATTACTGGCGAGTATCGGCTGAAAATTTATACGGGGAATCAGGTTGGTCAACGGTTCAATCTTTTGAAACTGTTGGAACCTCACCAGCTATTCCAAATCTACAATCTCCGGATAATGGAGATCTGAATATTCCTCTTACAGTTTTGCTGAACTGGGGAGAGAGTAGATTTGCAAAAAATTATTCAGTACAGATTGCAGAAGACAGTTTATTTAACAAAAAAATAATCGATTCAACCGTAATATCATCAAATTCACTTCAATTAACCTGCTTAAAGAATACCCAAAAATATTTCTGGCGTGTCAAAGCGGTTAATGATTATGGAATGTCAGAATGGTCAGGCACTTATTCATTTGTTACAAAACTTACCGAACCTGATTTGTTTTATCCTTATGATAATTCAATCGATGTTTCTCCGGGGACAAAACTGATCTGGGAAAGAATAGATGAAGCAGAGAATTATTCAATAGAGATCTCTTTCGACAGCACTTTCTCCGAAATTTATTACTCCGAAGATGGAATAAAAGATACAACTATTCAGGTAAGCGGACTAGCTACATTTACAAAATATTATTGGCGTGTGCGTTCAGAAAATCAAATTACAAAATCAGGCTGGTCGCCCGCAAGATCTTTTAATGTGAGCGGATATTTTTACAAAGGTTACGATTATGGTAATCAGGCAATTTATCATCCGCTTTACGTTTTACTAAGTGGTGGTTTTGATATGATTCAGGTTGGTGATAAAAGGGATATAAAGAATTTTCCTTATAAAACCGCATCAACAAATATCTGGAGGAATTTGTCGAATCCATTTAAACCAATCAATAATTACGGCTGGTGGAATTTTATTAAGGATCAGGTTTTACCACTATCTCTAAATAAAAAGAACGCACAATTTTTCCCGAATTATTCGCTTCATCTTATTGGTGGGGGAATGGAATACGCCGCACTTAAAGAGTGGTTTGAATATAACAATTATTCGGGTGCCGGTTGGTTGTCGGCTGCTACCGTAATGGCTTATCACCTGGTAAATGAAATTGCCGAAAACGGAAATTATATTGGAGAGGACGTTGACCCTATTGCCGATATCTACATTTTTGATATTGGCGGAATTTTATTGTTTACATCGGAAAGTGTAAAACGGTTTTTTGCAGAAGACCTTAATCTTGCGGATTGGTCACAGCAACCATCATTCTCAATTAGAAACGGAGAACTGCACAATAACGGACAATTCTTTTCTATAAGGTGGAAATTTCCATTCCTGGATTCGTGGTATGCATTCTATTATTTTGGAACAAATGGTGTCGGCGGATTATCATATAAATTTAAGGATGGAAGCGGAATTTCAGTTGGGTTTGGCCTTAGAGCAAGCGATTTAATTCTATTAGATGAGAAGACGAATAAAAAAACCTTAGGACTGGTCGGTAACCTGGGTGTCTTTTACGATAAGAATAATTCGTTGTTAGCAAGTCTTTCAGTTACAATTAAAACCGATTATATGGTTAATCTTAACATTTATCCGGGAATAATTAAATTTGACAATGTATCTCCCGGAATCTGGGGAGCTTACGGTCAGAATGGAAATGTTATTCTGGGGTTTACTTTTTCCTGGCTTCCATTTGGATTTGCTAATAATATTAAGTAGTTGCGAGAGTCATTCAGCCCTATTTTAAATAACCCTATTGCATTGATTCAAATTTCTATTAACGTTTTAACTCATCAGGATTAAATAACCTATTTTAATGCAAAGCATTGTATCCCATTTCATTTCCTTTGTTCAATTAATTTACGATTTTAGAAATAAGATTTAGATTGAATATTATAATATTAGATTGTCTTTACCAGAGGGCTAACAAAAATAATTAATCAAATCAATTACATTTCCATAATTATAGAAAGAACTGTAAAAAGTATTTTTTATCGAAATAAAATCTAAAAAATAAATTGTAAATCAGATGAAACCAAAAAAGGTACTAGTTCAACAAAAGAATTCTAATTCTAAGAATAAAATTAAAGTGGCTCTACCAAAGACTACTTCAATAAAAAAAGGAAAATCATCTAAAAATTCATCCTTTTCAACAAAGAAAAATTTGAAATCTTTTTTTGATAATGATTTTAATAAATTCTTGAAAATTCTTCCGGGCTCAATTTTAATTGTAAACGATAAGTCAACAATTGTTGATGTTAATAAAAAAACATTAAAACTAACAGGTTATTCCAGAGATGAATTAATCGGGCGATCAATTAGAAGTTTTATACCCAAACATTTTAATAATTCATTCAAAGAAATTTGGAAAATGTTTTTAGAAACAGCTAAACGGGAAGGAGATCTAATTCTTAAAAGAAAGGATGACAGAGAAATTTCCGTTGAGTTTAATTCTATCAAAAAAATTATTCCCGGTTACAACATTATTCTTTTGAAAGATATTACGGACAAAAGAGAATATGAGAAGAAATTAATTGAAAGTGAAGAAAGATGGAAATTTGCTCTTGAGGGTGCTGGTGACGGGGTATGGGACTGGAATGCAGAAACTAATAAAGTTTATTTCTCTTCGAACTGGAAAAAAATGCTCGGATATTCCGATGATGAGATATCTGATAGTTTAGATGAATGGTCAAGTAGGATTCACCCTGATGATAAAGAAAAATGTTTTAGTGATCTCCAGAAATATTTTGATGGTGAAACTTCCCAATATCTCAATGAACACAGAATGCTATGTAAAGACGGTTCTTACAAGTGGATTTTAGATCGCGGGAAAATTGTTGAGAGAACCGCAAAAGGAAAACCTTTACGTGTAATTGGGACGCACACGGATATTGATGCTCAGAAAAAAATTATTAATGAACTTGAGAAAAAAAATATTTTCATACAAGAAATCTTAGACAACCTTCCTATTGGCTTAGCCCTTAATAAGATTGATAGCGGGCAAGCAGAATATGTTAATAAAAAATTCAGTGAAATTTATGGATGGACTCCAGATAAAATTGCGAACATTTCACACTTCTTCGAGTTAGTTTACCCCGACCCTGAATACCGCCGGGAAATTCAGACCAGAGTAATGAGTGATATTGAAAGCGGTGACCCGGAGAGAATGAAATGGGAGAATGTTAAGATCACTACCTCGACCGGCGAAGAAAGGTTCGTTAATGCTGCTAATATTCCAATCCCCGAACAAAACATAATGGTATCAACTGTTCAGGATGTTACACAGAAAAAGGTAGCCAGCGATTTATTAATTCAGCGTAACGAAAGTTTATCTGCAATAGTTGATATTACAAGCATTCTGCCTTCGTCGCTTGACTTTAATGTTACGTTACAATCTATTACAGATAACCTTACGAACCATCTTGAATTTGATAGCGGGGCAATCTATTTAGTTAACGGAAACAATTTATTCCTCGAAGCAACTACTCCTCCTTTGGACCCGAAATTTCCAGATATTTTCCGCAGAGCATTAGTCTCTGAACACTCTTATATAACAAAAGCAATTAAACATCATAGTCCAATATTCTTATATGATTCCTCCAAAGTTGAAATGCTGCCGGCTGAAAGAAAAATAATTGAGACAAGGCAATTCAGATCACTTTTCTATTTACCAATAATTTCCCAGAATGAAGTTATAGCAATTTTAATTGTTGGAACAGTTAATCGCCTTAAACACTTATCAGAAATTGAAATTGAGGTTTGCAAATCGTTATCGAACATATCTGCTCTGGCCATATCAAATGCAAGACTTTACTACAAGAGTTTGCAGGATGTTGCTAAACTCGAACGTGAAGTTGAAGAAAGAACTAAAATTGAAAATGCTCTTGCTGCTTCGGAAGCTAAGTTTTCAAAAGCTTTTAAGATCAATCCAGATATTATAATAATTACCGGTCTTGAAGATGGTGTTTTTATGGAAATAAATGATGGGTTTACGAAAGAGACAGGATATTCATATGAAGAAATTATTGGGAAATCTGCATATGAAATTAATATCTGGAAAAATCCAGAGGATAGAAAATATTTTATTGAATCACTTAAATCAAAAGGTCATATTGAAAACTTTGAATCGGAATATGTAATTAAGGATGGGTCACTAAGAACCGGTTTAATGTCGGCTACCATAATTGAAATTGGAGGGAAAAAATGCATTCTCTCTATTACGCGTAATATAACTGAAAGAAAAAAAGCGGAGGAGGAATTAAGAGAAAACCAGCGCAAACTGTCAGAGACTAATCAGTTGTTACAAAATATTCTTGATACTGTTCCGTCAAGAATTTTCTGGAAAGACAGAAATTCAATATTGCTTGGGTGTAATAAATCATTTGCTATGGATTCCGGCAAAGAGAACCCGGAGGATATTATTGGTCTTTCAGATTATGAAATGGGATGGAAAGATCAAGCCGATCTTTACCGTGCCGATGATAGAAAGGTAATGGATTCCGGCATTGCAAAAGTTAATTATGAAGAACCGCAAACTACTCCCAATGGTAGTTTGATTTGGCTTAAAACCAGTAAAGTTCCTTTAAAAGATATTGATGGAAATATAATTGGTGTTCTCGGAACCTATGAAGATATAACTGAAAAAAAACTGGCAGAACAAGCTCTAATTGAAAGCGAAGAAAGATATAAATCCCTCTTTAACAATAATCACTCCGTTATGCTTCTCATTAATCCAGTTAATGGTAAAATTGTAGATGCTAATCCCGCCGCATGTAAATACTATGGATGGTCTCGAATTGAATTGCTTAACAAAAATATTTCTGAAATAAATATTCTTTCGCCGGCTGAGATTAAGATAGAAATGGAAAACGCAAGGATGGAAAAAAGAAACAGGTTCTTCTTTAAACATAGATTAGCTAATAATGATATAAGGGATGTAGAAGTATTTAGTGGTGCTGTTACTATAAATTCTGAAGATTTCCTCTACTCAATCGTTCATGATATTACCGAACAAAAACGTGCTGAAAAAGCTTTACTGGAAAGTGAGGAGAAATATCGTTTTATGTTTGCAAAAAATCCGCAACCTATGTGGATTTATGATCTGGAAAACCTAAATATTCTGGAAGTTAATGATGCTGCGATAAATCATTATGGTTATTCCAGAGAAGAATTTTTGAATATGAATCTTAAAGATATTCGACCCGTTGAAGACATACCGGCTTTAATTGAAGATGTTGAAATAACTAAGAAAGATCTTAATCCTTCTGGAGAGTGGAGGCATATTAAAAAAGACGGATCCGTTATTGATGTTGAAATCTCTTCTCACTCTGTTTCATTTAACGGCAGACCTGCGCGTCATGTTCTAATAAAAGATATTACTGAACGTAAACGTTTCATAAAACAGATTACCCATTCACTAAAGGAAAAAGAAGTTCTTATTAGAGAAGTTCACCATCGTGTCAAAAATAATTTTCAGGTTATTATTAGCTTGTTAAGTTTACAATCAGATTTAATTGACGATCCTAAACTTCTTAGTGCATTTAAAGAAAGCCGTAACAGAATAAAATCGATGTCTTTAATTCATGAATTGTTATATAGAGAAACAAGTTTTGAATCGATTGATGTTCCTCATTATATTCAAAATATGGTCGATTATTTAAATAGATCATATCCAGAATCAAAAGAGAATATCTCAATTATCAGCGAAGTTGATAATATTCGTCTTGATTTAGACACTATGATTCCTTGTGGCTTAATTATAAATGAGCTGATTTCTAATTCTATGAAACATGCTTTCACTGCTCGTAGCAATGGTAAAATTTTAATATCTTTCAAAAAAAATCCTGATAATAATTATTGCCTCACAGTTAAGGATAATGGTAAAGGAATCTCACAAGAAATTGATCTTAATAATTTAAAGTCGCTTGGTATGATGCTGATTAATACACTTACAAAACAATTAAATGGTGAACTGCTTATTGATAGAAAGAAAATCGGCACAGAATTTAAAATTACATTTAAGGGAAAATAGTAATAATTGATTGTTTAACAGAGATTTTTAAGATAACTTCTTATCAAATATAAAGTCGTTTAAGCCTTTTTTGTGAATATTAAGAAATTATTGACGGCTACTTGTTGGTGCCGATACTAACAAAAACATCATTTCTTTCGATAATTAAGAGGGGTAAAAAAGTTAAAGGGTGAATTACGCATTCTATTTCGCCTTCATAATTATTTAATTATTGATCAGTTTTATGAAAAGAGTCTCGACAATAATATACTTCGCTCTTCTGATAAATATCTATTCTCAGGAATATATTTTAAAGCAGTATTCTATTACAGAGGGATTGAATCAATCACAGGTTTTATCAATTGAACAAAACCCTAATGGTGTATTGTGGATTGGAACAAATGGCGGAGGAATTTCCAGGTTCGATGGCAATAGATTTCATTCATTATCGGTGAAAGATGGTTTACCAGATAATTCTATTTATTCTATTACAAATGACGATTATGGAAATGTTTGGATCGGCACAACATCGGGTTTAGCTAAATTCAAAAACGGTAAAATATTCAATTATGCTAAAGAATATGGCAATTCCAGAGTAAATAAAATAATTAAAGATCAGGCCGGTGGTCTCTGGATAGCCGATAATTCTAAAGGTTTGGTTCATTTTAATGGCTCTCATTTTATTTCATTTAATAAAGACAATGGACTTCCGGATAACAGTATTAAAGATATTTTTTTAGCAAAGGATGGAGTGCTCTGGATTGCAACGCTTAATGGCATTAGTAAATTTGATGGTAAGTTCTTCAGAAACTTTAATGTCAAAGATGGACTTCTAGATAATTACACAAGCGCTGTATTTGCCGATAACGATGGGAATGTTTATTGCGGGCATTCTAACGGGTTTACAATCATCAAAAGAAATAAGGAGAGTTTAAATTTTCACAGAATCAAGACAGATTTTGTTATCCAAAGTTTTTCATATAATAATAATAACATTTTAATGGGTACTTCTAAAGGATTAAAAAAATACCGAAATAATATTATCGAGAGTATTACTCTCAATTCTAATAATGGCGATATTTCAGTCGGTGCAATTTATCAGGATATTGAAAAAAACTTTTGGCTTGGGACGGATGGAGATGGTCTTATTAAAATCCGCAAAACAAATTTTTCGAATTATAACTCAACTAATGGTTTTGTAGATGATTATTCGTGGACTATCTCTCAGGATCGGTCTGGTTTTATTTGGGTTGGCACAAATAAAAGTGGCTTGGTAAAAATAAGTGGCAATAGTTTTAAGATTTATAAAACAGAACAGGGTTTAGCGTCAAATCAGGTGTTTTCTTCTCTTATAGATAAAAATGGAAATCTTTTATTCGGTACTTCTAAGGGGTTATCAATATTTAATGGTGAAAGTTTCAAAACATATTTTAATTCATTCGGTTACGAAGAAAATATTATCCTTAATATGATGCAGGATTCCGAAGGAATTTTATGGCTTGGAACAGTTAGCGGTGTAATAAAATTTGATGGAGGAAAATTTTCAAGATTCAATCTTGTTTCTAATCAGAAAGAACCGGGTATTTATAAAATTTATCAGGAAAAGACTGGTAAAATCTGGTTTTGTACAGAGAACTACGGGATTTTCGTTCTTGATAAAGGTATAGTTAAAGTTTTTGCTCCACATGAAATATTTAAGGAAAGCAAAGTATGGGCAATGATTCAGGACAATAAAAATAATTTCTGGTTCGGTCACTGGGGTAAAGGATTAGTAATGATGTCTGCAAAAGATTCCTCCTTAAAATTCATATCCGAATCTGAAGGTCTCATTGAAAATAATATTGTCTCAATGATATTTGATGGCAAGAAATTTCTATGGATTGGCACAAACAAAGGGATAAGCCGTCTAGATATTGAAGAATATTATAATTCCGGTAAAATATTTTTTAAAAACTATGGTATTCACGAAGGATTTATTGGTATTGAGTGTAATCAGAATGCCTCATTTATTGATAACGAAGGAAATGTATGGTTCGGTCATGCTAAAGGTGTAACAAAATCAATTACTTCTTTAGAAAAAGAAAACTTCAATACTATTGAACCCAAACTAATGATTACTAATATAAAATTATTTTTTTCGGAGACTGATTTCCGTAATTATAGAGCGGGAATAGATTCCTTAACAGGTCTTCCTGTGGGCTTAGAACTACCATATAACAAAAACTATTTGCAGTTTGCATTTGTGGGTGTAAGCTTAACCTCTCCTGAAAAAGTCTTATATAAATATAAACTGGAAGGATTGGATACTGGTTGGACCCCTTCATCGAATTATACCATAGCTAATTACACAAATCTACCTCCCGGTGAATATACATTCATGTTAATGGCATGCAATAATGATGGCATATGGAACAGTAAACCACTTAAATACAGTTTTGTAATTACTTCTCCGTTCTGGAAGACCTGGTGGTTTTTTACTTTGATGATATTTGTCGCAGCATTTTTTGTATTCTTATTTATAAAAATACGCACTGATATTATTAATAAGAGAAATGAAATAATCAGAAAATCTGAAGAACGATTAAGACTTGTTTTGCTTGGTTCCAATGATGCCCCCTGGGATATTGACCTTATTAAAGGAAATATCTATTATTCACTAAAGTGGTGGTCAATGATAGGGTATAAAGAAAATGAACTTAAACCGGATTCTGATTTATTAACGCGAATAATGCATCCTGATGACATCGAGAATTTTAATTATATATTAAATGATGCTCTTGAAAACGGAAAATCCGGCTATGAGGTTGAGTTCAGACTAAAACATAAAGATGGCACTTATGTTCCTTTACTTTCACGTGGATTTATCCAAAAAGATAAAAATAATAAACCAATTAGAATTTCTGGAACCAATACCGATTTAACTGAACGAAAAAAAGCTGAAATTGCACTCCGTGAAAGCGAACAGAAGTTTAGAGAATTATCCGAATTGCTTCCTCAAACCGTTTTTGAAATGGATCTTAATGGAAAACTCACATTTGTAAATAAAACCGCCTTCGAGTATTTCGGTTACAATAAAGAAGATTTTGAAAATGGATTATATGCATTAGATATGCTGTCTGAGGAGGATAGAGAAAGAGCAAAACTTAGTATCAAAAATCTGTTAGAAAAAAATGAATTACCAGTTCAGGAATATTCGGCTCTTAGAAAAGACGGCACTACTTTCCCGGTTATGATTTTTTCGAGTGTAATAAAAAAGAATAATGAACCAATTGGGTTAAGAGGAATTATTGTAGATATTTCTTATAGAAAAATGCTTGAAGATCAGATTAAAGCTTCATTAAAAGAGAAAGAAATTTTATTAAAGGAAATTCATCACCGTGTAAAAAATAATTTTCAGGTTATCATGAGTCTATTTAATCTTCAGTCGGATTTAATTGATAATCCTGATGTTCTTAAAATATTCATTGAGAGCAGGAACCGTATTAAATCAATGGCTCTTATCCATGAATTGTTATATAAAGAAAATAATTTTTCGTCCATAGATATAAAATCCTATACTCAAAAACTCATAGCATTCCTAAAGGAATCTTACACAGATGTAAATACCGGAATCAAGATTCTCTTTGATATTGATGATATACAGCTCGATATTGAAAAAATAATTCCATGTGGATTGATTATAAATGAACTGGTATCAAATTCATTCAAACATGCTTTCCCAAATGAATTAAAAGGTGAAGTAATAATTTCATTCAAAAAAATAGACGACGTTCAATACTCTTTGATTGTTAGAAATAACGGTATTCCACTGCCGGAGGAGTTTGATATAAAAAACTTAAAATCCCTGGGAATGCTTTTAGTGCAAACGCTCACAAAGCAGATCCATGGAGAATTGTATATTTACAGCACCAAAGAGGGCACAGAGTTTAAAATTATTTTCGGACTAAATCATGAAGCTTAGAAAACCACAAAAAGAAGAAGTTAAAATTCTTGTTGTTGATGACGAGACAATTGTTGCACTCGATATTAAAAACACACTTGAAAAATACGGCTATAAAGTTGTTGGAATTGCTGCGAATTCGAAGGAAGCACTTCAATTGGTTAAGTCATCTAAACCAAACCTTATTTTAATGGATATCATGATAAAGGGTAGTAAAGACGGAATTGAAACAGCTCAGGAAATAAATAATTTTACAGATATCCCAATCATTTTCCTTACCGCTTATTCAGACGATCGTACACTCAATAGAGCTAAGTTAGTTGAACCTTACGGCTACTTAATAAAACCATTCGATAACCGCGAACTTTTTACAACCATTGAAATGTCTCTCTACAAACATTCTATGGAAATAAGTATAAGGGAAAGCGAAGAAAGTCTGGCAATAACACTCAACTCAATTGGCGATGCTGTTATTTCAACAAACGAGAAAGGTTTCATTGAAAGAATGAATCCGGTAGCCGAAGAATTAACGGGATGGACTATTGAAGAATCAAAAGGAAAACCGCTCGATAAAATTTTCCATTTAATTGATGCAACTACTCGCGAACCGATTACTAATCCGGTTAAAAAAGTGATTGAATCCGGTGAGGTAATTGGACTATCCAACCACACAATACTTATAGCAAAAGACGGAACCGAAAGAAATATATCTGACAGCGCTGCACCTATAAAAGACTACGAAGGAAATATACGTGGTGTCGTTCTTGTGTTTTCCGATGTTACTGAATCATACAATTCGAGAAAACAATTAAAAGAGAGCGAAGAAAAATTCAGACAGCTTGTTACTACCATGGAACAGGGACTTGCTGTACATGAAGTAATTTATGATAAAAAAGGAAATGTTGTTGATTATCGGTTCTTAGACATAAACGATAGTTTTACAAAACTTACCGGATTAACCAGAGAAAATGTAATTGGAAAAACCGTCCTGGAAATTATGCCCAATACCGAAAGATACTGGATTGAAAGATATGGTGAAGTAGCTAAAACAGGAAATCCGACAGAGTTTGAAAATTATTCTCAGGTACTTGGTAAGTATTACCACGTTGTTGCTTTTCGTAACCGTCCGGATCAGTTTGCTGTTATTATTACTGATGTAACGGAAAGAAAAATTGCAGAAGAAGAATTAATAATTAAAGAACAGGCAATGGCATCCTCCATAAATGCTATTGCTATGGCGGATTTGAATGGAAACCTCACATATGTCAATAAATCTTTTCTACAATTATGGGGTTATAAAAACGATAAGGATGTTTTAGGAAAATCATCACTTCTATTCTGGGAAAAACCAGACGAAGCCGGTAAAGTATTAAAGAGTGTTTTAGAAAAAGGGAGTTTTATTGGCGAATTAAAAGCTATAAGGAAAGACAAACAATTATTGGACTTGAACCTTTCAGCTACTTTAGTATATGGACCTGATGGAAAACCAGTTCAAATAATGGCTTCATTTGTTGATATGACAGAACGTAAAAAAGCTGAAAATGAACTTATTGTTTCCGAAGAAAAATTCAGATTACTTGTTGAAAATGCACCGCTCGGAATTTACTATTCAAACTTTAAAGGGGAGTTCATTTACGGCAATAAAGTAGCAGAAGATTTAATTGGTTATAAAAAAGATGAATTATTAGGTAAAAACTTTCTGCAATGCGGGCTACTTTCTTCTAACGAAATTCCTATCGCAGCTAAATTACTTGCACGTAGTTTATTAGGAAAACCTACCGGACCGGATCAAATAAAATTAATAAAGAAGGATGGCACTACTGTTGAAGTAGAAATAACTACCCAGGTAATGAATATTGGCGAACAAAAAGTAATTATGGGTATGGTGCAGGATATTTCTGCAAGAAGGAGAGCTGAAGAGAGAATCCATTTAATGGCTGACCTGCTTAATCTTTCTCCCGCTTCTGTTATTGTTCATGATTTAGAAGGTAAAATACTCTTTGCTAATAAAAAAACTCTTGAAATGCACGGGTATTCCGAAGAAGAATTTAACAGGTTAACTTTAAGAGATATTGATACTCCTGAAAGCGCACAACTAATTGAGGAGAGAATTAACAAAATAATAAAGGATGGAGAACTTTCATTTGAAGTTAACCATTTCAGAAAAGACGGTTCCTCTTTCCCATTACTTGTAAATACTAAGATCACCAAATGGAATAATCAGGATGTTCTATTGAGTGTTTCGAGTGATATGACTGAAAAAAAATTACATGAAGAAATTTTACGCCAAAAAACGGAAGAACTCGATAATTATTTTACTAATGCACTGGATCTTTTCTGTATTGCAAACACAGATGGATATTTCCTAAGATTGAATAAACAATGGGAGAATGTACTGGGGTATGATCTGCATGAGCTTGAAAGTAAAAAATTTCTTGACTTCATCCATCCCGAAGATTTAGAGGCTACCCTTCAAAGTATTTCTGTATTAAGTAACCAATACAAAGTAATTGGATTTACAAATAGATATCGCGCAAAAGATGGTTCATATAAATTTATAGAGTGGCATGCATATCCAGCTGGAAACAGAATTTATGCAGCTGCAAGAGATATTACTGAACGTAAATTAGCAGAAGATGCTTTAAGAACCAGCGAAGAAATGTTCCGTAATTATATTGAAAGTGCCCCAGAAGCTATTATGGTTGTGGATGAAAAATGTAATTATGTGATGGTTAATAAAGCCGCGTGTGATATGACCGGATATTCCCGCGATGAACTTCTTAATATGCATATTATGGATGTAACATATCCGGGTGACTCTGAAAAAGGAAAAAAACATTATAAGAATGTTGTTGAAAAAGGAGAGGCAATTGATGAGGTCAGGTTTGTTACTAAGAACGGAGAAATAAGGTATTGGTCTGTTAAAGCAGTTAAACTTAGCGATACAAGGTTTCTTGGATTCCAGAGCGACATTACGGAAAAGAAACTTGCTGAAATTGCGTTAAAAGAGAGTGAAGAAAGATATTCACTTGTTGTAGAGGCATCAGAACAGGGAATCTGGGATTGGAATGTACTAACCAATCAAGTCTATTATTCGCCTCAGTGGAAAAAACAGATCGGTTATGCAGATGAAGAAATAAAAAGTGATTTTAATGAATGGATTGAACACCTGCACAATGATGATAAGGAAAGATGCTTAAATGCAGTGCAAGAGTATCTTAAAAATCCGGTTAAACACTTTATTCTCGAATTCCGTTTCCGTCATAAAGATGGAAGTTATATATGGATTCATAATAAAGCTGCTTCAATTATAAATGAAGAAGGAAAAGTTGTAAGAATGTTCGGGGCTCATATGGATATAACCGAACGTAAACTTGCAGAAGAAGCATTAAAAGAAAGCGAAGAACGCTATAAAACATTTATAGAATCGACAGATGACATGGCATTCTTGAAAGATGAAAATTTGCGGTATCTAATGGTAAATGATGTTTTAGCAAGGTTCTTTGACAAAAAAAAGGAAGAAGTAGTTGGAAAAGTGGATTATGAATTAATGACTAAGGAAGGTGCTGATATCTGCAAATTATCGGATCTTCGAGCAATAAATGAAGAACGATTAGTAATTTCAGAAGAAGTTACTTCAGGAAGAATTTATGAGACAAGAAAATTCCCGGTCCGTTTTAAGAATGGTAAGTTAGGCGTTGGTGGTTATATAAGAGATATTACAGAAAGTAAAATGGCAGAAAATAATATTAAAGAAAGTGAAGAGAAATTCAGGTCACTTTCGCAATCTGCTAATGATGCAATAATAACAGTTGATAAGAACGGAATTGTTGTTGAATGGAATAGTGGAGCGGAAAGAATTTTTGGTTACACTGAAAATGAAATGAGAGGATCTGATGTTTCTCTAATTATTCCCGTTGAGTATTTGGAACACCATAAAAAAGCTATGAACAGGATTGCGACTACAGGGGAACAGCATTTAATTGGTAAGACTGTTGAAATGCGCGGGCTTAATAGAAATGATGAAGAGTTTCCAATAGAGCTTTCGCTGGCTCAGTGGAGTATGAAAGGTGAAAAATATTATACCGCAATTATCCGGGATATTACGGAAAGAAAAATTAAAGAAGCGGAATTAAAATTGTCCGAATCCAAATTTAATCGGGCTTTTCAATCAAGTCCCGTTGCTATGTCTATTCAAGATAATCAGGATGTATTTAGAGATGTAAACGATGCTTTCATTAATTTAACTGGATATTCCAGAGAAGAAATTATTGGACATACTGGTAAAGAATTAATGTTGTGGACTAATCCCGAGCAAAGGAAATATGTAAATGAACAATTTAAGAAGCATGAGTCAATAAGAAATTTTGAATTTCAATTCAGAAGGAAAGATGGAAGTAATGGTTATGGAATAATGTCTTCCGAATTAATTAATATTGGCGGTAAGACATCTGCATTAACTGCTGTATTGGATATAACAGACCGGCAAAATGCTCTTGATGCATTAAAGAAAAGTGAATTCTATTTGAACAAATCTCAAAAAGTAGCGCGGATTGGTTCTTATTTATATGATATTAATAAGGGTTATTGGATTGGTTCTGCAACACTTGATGAAATTTTTGGTATTGATGAAAAATTTGAAAAAAGTACTGATGGATGGATTTCTCTAATTCACCCCGATTTCAAACAAACAATGACGGATCATTTAATTAACCATGTGATTAATGGGAAAAATAAATTTGATAAAGAATATAAAGTAATAAGAGTTAACGACGGTAAAGAAATCTGGGTTCATGGTATTGGTGAATTAGAATTTGATAAAGATGGCAATCCGGTTACAATGGTTGGAACAATTCAAGATATTACTGAAAGAAAACTTGCAGAAGCGGCATTAAAAGAGAGTGAAGAGAAGTTTAAAGATCTTTTTAATACAATGCCCAATGGTTATTACCGTTCAACCCCGGATGGTTACTTTGTTGATGCAAATCCCGCTTTTATAAAAATGCTTGGTTATGAAAGTCTTGAGGAATTAAAGTCTCTATATATTCCTACAGATGTCTTTGTAAGAACTTCTGAACGTGAAGAAATTCTTACCGGTAATCCTGATTTTATTTCAGGTGTAGAAACTTACCGCTTAAAGAGAAAAGATGGTAAAGTAATTTGGGTTGAAGACAACGCAAATTACATTAAAGATGAAAATGGAAAAGTAAAATTCAACGAAGGAATCTGTAAAGACATTACTGATAGAAAAAATGCTGAAGATGCTCTTCGTGAAAGCGAACAATTATTTAATACTCTTGCTCAGGTTTCCCCCGTTGGAATTTTTAGAACCCGTCCGGATGGTTATACAACATATGTAAATCCTAAATGGGTAAGGTTAGCAGGTATTTCTGCAGAAAGAGCTTTGGGGGATGG
>CAZEBL010000014.1:20168-23142 GCA_964510325.1 uncultured Melioribacter sp.
ATCCTGATGATAGGGAAAAAATTAAAACCGGCTGGCAATCAACGTTGAACAAGCATGATGTATCGGTTGCGGAGTATCGCTTCTTACGTCCTAACGGAACAATTGTCTGGGTAATGGGGCAAGCTATTCCTGAATTTGATGCAAATAATAATATAGTTGGTTATGTAGGAACTATTACAGATATAACCGAGAGGAAACAAGCCGAAGATGCATTGCGTGAAAGCGAGGAGAGATTTAGAGCAATTACCGAGCAAACAAGCAGTCTTATTTCACTTACTGATGATATGGGAATTATCACATATGCTTCTCCGGCTGCTCGCATAATATTTAAATGTGATCCTCTGGATATGATCGGTCATTCTTTTAAAGATTTCCTTGAAGAGAACGACATCCCTGTTGCTGTTGAAGCATTTAAAAAAGCAACCGCTGGAATAGAAAATACCAAAAACATTGAACTAAAAATGAAAAGATTAGATGGTTCCATATTCTTTGGTGAGTTGAATGGTTCCAGATTTGAATGGGGTGGCAAAACAGGTTCTTTGGTGGTTATTCAGGATATAACGGAACGCAAGAATGCCGAAGCAGCAATAAAAGAAAGTGAGGAAAGACTTAGAATACTTGCAGAAAAAACCGGTACAATTGTTTATGACAGAGACCTTATGTCTAATGTAGTAAATCGCGATGGTGCTATTGAAGAAGTTCTTGGATATTCAAAAGAAGAGTATAATAAATTTACGGTTGAAGATTTCGAAGAATTATTGCATCCGGAAGATAGAAATAAAGTTATTGCTGAAGAAGAAATTGTCTTTAAAACCGGAGGTAATATAACCCAGATTTATAGACTAAAACATAAAAACGGTAATTATGTTTATATAGAAGATAATGGTATTGTGCTTGTTGATGAAAATGGTAAATCTGTGCGGATGCTTGGTTCTATGAAAGATATAACCGAGCGCATATTATCTGAAAATGCTCTTAGAGAAAGTGAAGAACGGTTAAGAATTCTTGCGGAAAAAACCGGAACAATTGTATATGATAGAAATCTTGTGACAAAAAAGATTCATAGAGAAGGTGCTATAGAGGAAGTACTTGGCTATTCAAAAGATGAATTAAATAGTTTTAATAACGCTCGGCTTTATGAATTAATAGACGAAAAAGAAAAAACAGAGTATTTCCAGAACATAAAAAATATTCTGGAAAAACCGGGTAGTTTTTCTATTAACTATAAACTAAAACATAAAAACGGTAGTTTTATTTTTATTGAAGATAATGGTATTGTGCTAACTGATGATAATGGTAATCCCAACAGAGTTCTTGGTTCTATGAAAGATATTACTCTTAAAAAACATGCTGAAAATGAACTCAGAAAGCTTTCACATGCAGTTGAACAGAGCCAGGTTTCTATTGTAATAACTAACAGGGAAGGCATAATTGAATATGTTAACCCCAAGTTCTGTGAAGTAACCGGTTATTCATTTGATGAAGTTATTGGACAGAATCCCAGAATCTTAAAAAGCGGTGATTGGCAATCTGATACTTATCATGGAATGTGGGAAGACATTTCCTCGGGCAGGAGCTTGACTGGTATTTTCCACAATAGAAAGAAAAACGGTGAATTATTCTGGGAATCGGCACATATATCGCCCATCAAAGATTTTAACGGAGAAATTACCCATTATATAGCCGTTAAAGAAGATATTACGGAAAAGGTTAAAAATGAAGAACAACTTACAAAGTATAGAGAACATCTCGAGGAGATGGTTGAAGAAAGAACTGCACAATTGAATTCACAAAATAATTTCCTAAGATCATTAATAGATACAATTCCAAATCCATTATTTGTTAAAGACAGCGAGGGTTGTTATACAGATGTTAATCCCGCTTTCGAAGAATTCTTTGGAATTAAAAAAGACGAACTGATTGGTAAAAAATTGGATGTTATTTTATCCGGCGAGAACAAAAAAATAGCTATTGAGACAGATGAGCAATTAAAACGAGCAAGAGGATTCATAACTTATGAATTAACTTTGAACAGAAACGATGGCAAAAAAGTACCGGCAATAATTTATAAGTCATCTTTCGGAGTATCTGCAAATGAGCCCGAAGGAATTATGGGAATGTTCATTGATATCTCAGAACGAAAGGAAATGGAAGAAAAAACTATTGAAGCATTGAACAGGGAAAAAGAATTGAACGAAATGAAAACAAACTTTATCTCTATGGCCTCCCATGAGTTCCGGACACCTTTAACAACTATTCTTGCTTCTGCAGATCTGGTCGAAATGTATTATAAAAAATGGCCGGAGGATAAAGTAATTAATCATATAAAGAAAATTCAAGATTCTGTAACCTATATGACTTCACTTCTTGATGATGTATTGACTTTAAGCCGTGCAGATAGAGGTAAAATAAAATTCAGCCCAACAAAGGTTAACCTGAAAGATTTGTGCTCTCAATTAATGAATGAACTTCAATACCAGACACTTCCGGGTCATAATCTCATTTTTGATTACAAACTTGATGACGAAATATTTACACTTGATAATAAACTACTTACACAGATATTGAATAATCTTCTTTCCAATGCTGTCAAATTCTCGCCAAATGGTGGTAAAATTTTGTTGTCTGTCACAAAAAAACAGGAAAAAATTCAGTTTATTGTAGAGGACGAAGGTCTTGGTATTGAAACAAATGATTTAAAAAACATTTTTGAACCTTTCTATCGCGGTAAAAATGTAACTGAAATTCATGGAAGCGGATTGGGTCTTAATATTGTTAAGAATGCTGTTGAACTTTGCGGTGGCGATATTATGATTGAAAGCGAAGTTAATAAAGGAACTAAAATTACATTTACAATAAGGTCGAAGTGAAAAAAATATATATAATAGAAGATAATACTGAAATGCTGGAATTAATGAAAATGATACTGAAAGAAATTGAGTGTGAATTATATACATTTAATAATGCACAGGAA
>CAZEBL010000015.1:0-19484 GCA_964510325.1 uncultured Melioribacter sp.
TGATGGTTTCATACATAACATCAGAGAAAGGTGTTCCGCCAGAGATAGGTGTTTCCGCTCCACGTTACTGGCAATACCCTGAATGGAAGAACTTTACAATTGCAAATAACGGTCAAATAGATTTTGAGGAACACAAATCTTTTCTATACTATTCACTTTCATTCAATCAATTTAAGATGCAGATAAATCAGTATAAAAACAATCTCTTCAATTCTATTGATGATATTGAATTTAACGATGATAACACATTTCGCTTTAGGTTTATTTATACAAACATTCTAAGTGAGAACTCTCTATTAAAAGTAGGATTAAACGGACATCTGTTTCAACACATTGAAAAATTTCTTTCCGGCAATTATGTTGAACAGAGATATACTGAAAATATTATTAGTGGCGGTGTTGAATACGAGTTAATAAACAATAATTATGTTTTATCCTTGGGAGGAGGTATCGATTATATTGAAACTCCAAAAACAGGAGATAAACCGCCAAAGGAAAGTGTAACCGATTATGCATTTAATGCAGCATTCGTTTACTCTCTGGATGAAAATTTATCAGTAAGAATTAACGGCGGAAGAAAAACAAGATTTCCAACACTAAGGGAGACTTTTTCCGGTGCGCTTGGAAGGTTCGTTCCTAATCCATCATTAAAAGCAGAATTAGTAAATTCGAGCGAACTAAGCGTTAGTTATAAAAGTGTTTCACTTAAGGCCGATGCTTCTTTATTCTTATCGTACCTTAAAGACGGCATTGTTAGAATTAGTCTGCCTCAAAGACAATTTCAGAGAGTAAATAAAGACGAAATAAGAACATATGGGCTGGAATTGGTTTCAAAATATAACATTGGAAATTTTTCTGCTGTTTTTAATACAACTTTTCTTGCTGCGAGAGCCAAGAATAAGAATGGAGAGTTTGCAGATACCTTAGAGTATCGTCCGGAAGTAAATGGAAGTCTCGGTTTCAATTACTCATTAACAAAAGATCTTAATGCGGTCCTGGAGTTTGAATATATTGGAAAGGAATATGGTTTGAAAGAAGGCACTATCGGATTCCAGAGATTACCGGATTATCTATTAACCAATTTACGGTTATCTTACAATTTTGGAATTGGTGAGTCTAATCTTGAAATTTTTGTTCGATTTAATAATCTGTTTGACCGGCTTTATTATACACAATTTGGTTTACCGGAAGCGGGAAGACAAATTTTTGCGGGTGCTAATTTCGAGTTTTGATTCTGCTTAATAACCAAAATGGTATTATGGCGATTAAGTGCTTTTATTTGCTTTTGCGGATAAATAGTTTTTCATAATTTCTGTTTGAAAAAAATCATTCTTCTTAATGAATAGAATATCAGCATTCGTTAATGTAAACGATAAATCGCTTGCGGAATATTATGTTAGACAATTCGCAAAGGAACCTCTGGTTAGTTCAACAAAATTTATCAGTACTAACAGAGAATTAATTTTTGATAATCTTATCCATACCGATTCATTAAACAGTTCAGAAACGGTAAAAATAATATCTGAAGCAACCGAATCGGAGTACATATTACTGATTAACAAGCCGGTTAAAATCGATTTCACACCCTATTCGCTTGAACGATTAATTTCAATAGCCGAGAATACATCAGCAGGAATTTTATATTCGGATTATTATGAAATTAGCAGTGTTCGCAAACCACATCCTTTGATTGATTACCAGCCCGGAAGTTTGCGTGATGATTTTGATTTTGGTCCCGCTTTATTATTTGATGCTGTTGTTTTCAAATCTTCTTCTAAAAAGATAAAAGACGAATATAAATTCGCTGGCTTTTACTCTCTCCGTTTAATTATTTCCCAAGACAAAATTGTATTTCACATCCCTGAACTTTTATATTCAGCAGAACAATTTGACTCCCGGAAATCCGGAATTAAACAATTCGACTACGTAGATCCACAAAACCGCTCCGTTCAAATAGAGATGGAGTCGGCTGTTACAGAACATTTAAAAAGTATAAACGCTTTTATAAAGCCTTTACAAAGAAAAATTAATCTGTCTGAATATAATTTTGAGAATGAAGCATCCATTATAATTCCTGTTAAGAACCGTGCAAAAACAATTTCCGATGCCTTAACATCTGCAATCAATCAAATAACAGATTTTCATTTCAATGTTATTGTGGTTGATAACCATTCCTCAGATGGAACAACGGATATTATCAGAAATTTTTCGGAACGGTTCAAAAATATAATCCATTTAATACCCGAAAGAGAAGACTTACTTATAGGCGGATGCTGGAATCTTGCAGTGAACCATGCTGACTGCGGAAAATTTTCTGTTCAACTTGATAGCGATGATCTTTATAAAGATGAAAACACTCTCCAAAAAATTATTGATACTTTTCGAAGAGAAAATTGTGCGATGGTAATTGGTTCTTATATTCTTACCGATTTTAATCTCAATCAGATTCCACCCGGATTAATTGATCACAGAGAATGGAGCGATGATAACGGGACAAATAATGCTCTCCGAATAAATGGACTTGGCGCCCCGAGAGCTTTTTATATTCCCCTCTTAAGAACAATAAAAATTCCAAACGTAAGTTATGGTGAAGACTATTTTCTGGGAATTACAATTTCGAGAGAAAATAAAATCGGAAGAATTTATGAGCCGGTTTATATTTGTAGAAGATGGGAGGGAAATTCAGACACGGATCTTGATATCGAGAAGCTAAACAAAAACAATTATTATAAAGATAAATTACGATCGATTGAGATCTCTAAACGGATCAAATTAAATAAAGAAAATTGATTACGGTTTATGATATTAAATAACCAGAAAGATAAAAGTGCCGATTTAAGTTTATGGGCTCTGGCTGCTCAAAAATTGATGGAAGAGCAGAAACAAAACTGGGCACTATTAAAAAATAATTATGATGGTCTCACCGGTGTTGTAGTTCGTAATTTAGAAATTGATGGGATTAACATAGTAATCCAGAACAATCCGTCACGAATAATTTCTACCTCTGCAGATATAAGTGATGCAACTATAAATAAGCGCCCATGTTTTCTTTGTTTGAAAAACCTGCCGGCCGAACAGAGAGCACTTGAATATGGTAAACATTATCTAATCCTTTGCAATCCATATCCAATATTCGAAGAGCATTTCACAATAGTTCATAAAAAACATATCCCTCAAAGCATTACTGCTAATTTTGATGACATGCTTGATATCTCTGAGAAATTAGGTTTCCGCTACAGTTTGTTTTATAATGGTCCAAGGTGCGGAGCGTCTGCGCCCGATCATTTACATTTTCAGGCAGCATCAAAGAAAGTCATTCCTATTGAAAATGATATTATGCAAGTAAAAAAATTAAATGAGACAAATATTTTTAAGTCAGATAGAATTGAAATAACTTTTATCGAGAGATATTTACGATTCGGATTTTTATTTGAATCCCATAGCAAGACGGATCTTATACAAGCTTTTAAATTCTTTATCCGCTCTTTTAAAAATATTTCTAAACCGGATGAAGAACCGATGGTTAATATTATCTGCTTGTTTGAAAATGAGAAGTGGCAAGTTTTTATTTTCCCCAGAAGACTTCATCGTCCAAAACAATATTTTTCAAACGAACCGGATAAAATTATTATTAGCCCCGCAGCTGTTGATATGGGTGGATTAATCGTTCTACCCCGGCAAGAAGACTATGAAAAAATAAGCTCCCGGGATATTATTGATATTTATTCTCAGGTTACTATCACAAAAGAATTTTTTGAATATCTTAAAAAGAAGGTAATAGAATACCTCGGCAAATGATTAGGTGTCTCAAAAACAATTTATAAATTACTTTTTATTAAATAGATAATAATCTGAACTGAATTTGAGACACCCCCACTTAATTAGCTTTTAGATTTGTTATACTCATCAATGGCAAGTTTTTCAAGTTTCTTTTTTAGATCTTTGGGAAGGATAACAGATTCATAATATTTACCATCTTTTCCTTTCGAATCCGGTGCAGAAATAAACAATCCATTAGAGCCGTTGACCAACCTGAAACCTTTGATAGTTATTTCTTCTGGAGTTTGAAAATCGAAAAAAGCTGCCGTTTTACTTCTCGAGTTTCCATCAAGAATATTCATGCGGATAATTTTCATAATAACCTCCTTTAATTTGTTGTTATAATTAATCCCCCCGGCATTAAATGCCACATAGGGGAGGTTATTCTTTTCGCTGTAAATAGCGCTGCACAATTTTTAGAACGATAGATACCAAACAGAAATGGAAATGGAATATTTAGAATTGATCTCTTTTACAAATGAAATTTACGCGTTGTATTCGAATAATTCAATTCTTTATTTGTTAGATTTAGAAGAAAAATTTAAAAATAGGGAGTGGGTGAGTGGATAGTTTTACTGGCTAATTAATTGATTATTCTATTACAAGATATGAATAAATTATAATACTTGAATGGCAATAAAACTAACATCATCCTCGAGTTCACCACCGGAGAAACCAAGTATTTCGCTTTTCATTTTTTCTACCGGCTCTTCATTTGAACCGATACTATCAATAAACTTAACAAGGCGCTCGTGACCATAAAGCTCGCCTTCTTTATTTCTTGCTTCCGTAATTCCATCGGTAACAATATAAATCTCATCACCGCTTTTTATTTTAAATTCGTGATCTTCATACTGTCCGGATTTATTAAATCCTAATAACAAGCCGGTAGAGTGAATAAGTTGCGCCTCGTTCGATTTAAATACAATCGGTAAATCACCCGCACCAGAGTACCTTACGATTTTATTTTTTCTATCCAGCACAAGAACCGAAAGCGTAATAAAAACTTCAGAAATCCTTTCATCATTAAAAACAGCTTCATTTACTTTATGGAGAATTTGGCTTGGTCTATTTTCCTTGCCGGATTCAAGGACAAACCTTGTAGCACTTCTTACATAACCGGCATAAGCAACTGCAAAGTACCATGCGCCCCATCTTTTTCCCATAACATCACCAAGAAGTATAACCAGGTTATCATCGTCAATTTTAATGTAATCAATAAAATCGCCGCCGGGAACGTTTTTAAATGGTAGGTGCCAGTGCTTTATTTTAAATCCATTAAAGCGCGGAGCTTCGTCCGGAACAACCTTTGCGCCCATAGAATCTGCTGCTTTTTGAACTTCATCGACAATCTTAACTCGTTCCTTTTCAAGACTTTTTAGAATTGCGGAAACCTTTGCAATAACAACCTTTGGACTGGATGTTTTAATAATATAATCCTCTATTTCCAGATCAAATCCCTGAAGAATATCATCTTCGGCTCCTTTAGCGGTAAGGAATACAAATGGAATTGATTTTAATTCATCATCTTCGAGAAGCTTTTTTCTGAATTCGAAACCATCCATTTCCGGCATCATAACATCACTAATAATAATATCGGGTTTATTTTTATGTGCAAAGTCAAGAGCTTCGCGGCCATTGTTCGCATGCTGGCATTCGAATCCGGCTTTAGAGAGGTTATATATAAAAAGCTTGGCAATGTTAAATTCGTCTTCAACAAGCAAAATTTTGTTTGGAGTTTTTGAATTATCTACTGGCACAGTAACCCTGTAAAATTATTTAGTTAGTAAAACTTCTAATTGCGTCCTGTAAATCGCTATAGGATTCAAAGACCCGGAATAATCTTGTTAATTCGAACATGGAGCGAACAGCCGGCTTAAACCCAACCAATTTTAAATCCCCTTTGGGTACCGCAACTTTTTTTAGAGTATTTACAAGAACACCCAGAAATGTTGAATCGATAAATTCGACTGTTGACAAATCGATAATGATTTTTTTATAGCCGAGTTCAATTTTATCATTTATCAAGTTTTTTAATTGATCGGCTTCTCTTAGAGTAGCCCTATCCAAATTAATTATTTCAACAACTATATCATCAATTACTTCTTCTATAATTGCCATTTACATCTCCTACTTTTTATCGGAAACAATTTTATATTTATCCATCAACCTGTATAAAGTTGCTCTACCTATTTTTAGTTTTCTTGCAGCTTCCACAATATTATTTTCTGTAACTTTTAATGCATGTTTAATCGCTTCCTCTTTCAACTTTTCGAAGGGAATTACTGGTGAATTTTCATCAAAAATATTATTCGTATTAACTACTCCCCCCGTTTTAAGATGCAACGAAATATTTGGCGGAAGAACGTCAACATCAACATTATCACCATCACTTAAGATTATACATCTTTCCATTGTATTTTCAAGTTCTCTAACATTACCGGGCCAATCATAATCATAAAGAATCTTTAATGCCGGTTTAGAAATTTGTTTGATTTTTTTACCGAGCTTTTCATTAAAGTGTTTCAGAAAATGATCAATCAAAACAACAATATCTTTTCGCCTTTCCCTAAGAGGTGGAATGTGAATAGGAAACGAGCTTAATCGATAGAAAAGATCTTCGCGAAACAATTTAGCTTCGACTGCTTGTTTTAAATCCCTGTTGGTAGCAGAGATTATTCTAACATCACTTTTAATAACTTCGTTACCGCCAATCCTTTCAAATTCCTTTTGCTGAATTACGCGTAAAATTTTTGCCTGAAGAGACATTTCCATTTCGCCAATTTCATCTAGGAAAATAGTTCCGCCTCTTGCAAGTTCGAATTTACCAATTTTTCTTTGATGGGCCCCGGTAAAAGATCCTTTTTCGTGTCCAAACAATTCGCTTTCAAGAAGTTCGCGTGGAATTGAAGCGCAGTTCACAACAACAAATGGAGCGTTTTTTCGTTTACCGCTATAATGAATTGCTCTTGCAATAAGTTCTTTACCTGTTCCGCTTTCACCGGTTATCAAAACGGTTATGTCGTTATCTAAAACTTTAGAAACCATTTTGAATGCTTCCTGCATCTTACTATCGGCAGAAATAATATTATCGAAGCTGTATTCCTTCTGTAAATTTTCTTTAAGATTTTCGAGTTCTCTTTCGAGGTCAAAGTTTTTAATGGCATTTCTTATTGCTGGTTCCAACCGATTTTTATCGATTGGTTTTGGAAAATAATCGAACGCACCCAGCCTAATCGATTCGAGTGCAACTTCAACACTTCCCTGAGCCGAGAGCATAATAACCGGTAATCTCGGGTATTTTAATTTAACAGCGCGGAGAATATCATTACCGTTTATATCCGGCAGCATTATATCCAGAAGAAGAAGATCAGGATTTTCCTGAAGAGCAGAAAGTACGTCGTTTCCATTTGTAAATGTTTTTACATTATAATTCCACTGGGTTTTGCACCAATGAGTAAGCATTTTTAGAATTGATTCTTCATCATCAACAATAAAAATAAGTTTGTCCATTTGACCTCTTTAGTTACTGTTTGGGAAGCCGAACAATAAAAGTTGAACCTTTATCCTCTTCGCTTTTAACACTTATAACACCTTTGTGAAGCTCAACAATTTGCTTTACCGTTACAAGACCGAAACCAGCTCCCATCAATGGAGCGCCCGGTCTTTGAATTTTACTGAACTTCTGAAATAATTTTGGAATATCTTTTGCCGGAATTCCAATACCTGTATCAGTAATTGTGAATTCTATTTCTTTTCCGTGATCAACAAGAATAATAAATATTCTTCCACCTTGATTAGTAAATTTAACGGAATTGGAAATCAAATTATAAAACACCTGCGAAATTCTTGTGCGGTCTGCAATAATGTTTATTTCATTTTCCGGCAATTCTTTTGATAGATGAAGTTCCTTTTCCTTAATTTGTTTTGTAAACAGATCCAGAACTTCATATAGAACTTCATTTACATTTACATTTTCTTTCTTAAGTTCTTCTTCGCCCGATTCTAATTTTGAGAAATCAAGCACATCATTAATCAACTTAGCAAGTCGTTTCCCTTCGCTAAGAATTATTTCATTAAATTCTTTTGAGGTTTCTTTCGGCAGATCTGGATCCGAAAGAATTGTTTCTGCAAAACCCACAATTGAAGCAAGCGGTGTTCTTAATTCATGGGATATGTTCGAAATGAATTCGCTTTTCAATTTATTTAATTCTTCCAGAACGTTTATTTTGTGGCGCGCTCTTTCTCTTTCAATGGAAATTATTCTGTTGGCTTCAACAAGTTTAGCATTTAAGTCCCTTATCTTCTGTTCATCAAGTTTTCGGTTTGTAATATTTCTTCCAATACTTATCATTCCAGATACTTCGCCTTCGCTAATCATTGGTTTTGCATGAATCTCAAATGTAACACCTTTGTCAAAACGATCTAAAAAGACCGCTTCAAAGGTTGTTACTTCATTTGAACTAAGAATCCTGGAAAATGCTTCGGCGATTTTCGGTTCATCTTCTTTATCTACGAATTCCAGAAAATGTTTTCCGATCATTTCTTCCGGTACATAACCGAGAGCGGTTGCGCCGTTTTTATTTACCAGATTGAAATATCCAAATCCATTTAGTATGAAGATAAGATCATCTGCCGTATCAATAAGCATTCTAAATTTTTCTTCGGAGCTTTCCAATTTAAGCTGCGTTATTTTCTCCTCCGAAATTTCATTAATCATTCCAACTACTCGTAAAACTTTTCCATCGCGGATAATTGGAATTCCCGAATGTCTTACCCAATGATCTTTGCCGAATCGATCCTTCATACGATATTCAACCGAGCTGACTTCGCCTGTTCTCAATTTCTCTGCAAATCCACGAAATTTATGGAAATGATCCTCGTCTATAGAACGTAATATCAATAATTTGTTGTCATAAATTTCCTGTGGCGAGTAACCGAAAAGATTTCTGACTGAATCTGTAATAAAATAATATTCTGTTCCATCAGCATTCGTAGAAAAAATAACAGTCGGAATTGTTGCTAATGCTTCATAGTATAAATTTTCAATTGTTAATTCATGACTCTTTTCTGGATTTAGAAATTCGTTTTTTAGAATATTGATATTGGTGCTAAGCAAAGTAAATAATTTTTTTGCATCCGGAAGTTTCTTTTTGCCAAACAAAACAAGATAATAGTTTGAATTTCCTTGCTCAAAAATCTTTTCTCTATAGATAGCAATAAATCCGTATTGGTTACTAAGATTAATAAAGGATTTAGATTTGTAAATTTCTCTAAGGTTTGTGTTCTTAATCGAGATCAGTTTATTAATTTCAGAAAGATTGGTTTCAGCGAGATTATTCAATCCAAATGATACTAAAATAGATAAGACTTTTTTTTCTGTTTTTAAAATATATCCCGCATCACAGTCGCTAATTACGTGTATTTCTTCAAGAATCTTTTCCAGTTTAGAATTCATAAGGGATTTTCATAGTTAAAATAAAACCGATCTCAAAATAATAAAATCATTTGAGTAATAATATAAGCAAGTTCACATTGACCGGACGGGTCTTTTAAAGAAAGAAATTACAAATAACAGGCATAAGCCGGATGCAAAGACCCAGTAACCATAATTTTTATTAAGTTCTACCGTAAAAGATCCTAAGAGCGGTCCGGCAATTGTTCCTATTCCATACATCATTAAATAATAACCGTTTGCTTGTGCCATAAATTTGCTTTCTACTTTTTCTACAGTATAATTAAGTCCAACGGTATAAAACGCCGGAATAACTCCACCCATCAAAAAGAAAATAATTATAAGGTACTCAGACTGCCCGATAAACACGGGGATCAGAAAAAAGATAGACAGTAATCCCGAAATGAAAATGAGAAGTCTGTATTTATTGATCCGATCTGTAAATTGGCCGATAATATAAAGCAAAATAATTCCGCCTATTACAAAAGCTGCAAGGAAAAAGGATACCTGGTTAGAGCTAAACATGTTTCTTAAACCATACATCGGCAAGGCAACAATAATTGATGATTCAAACAATCCATATATAATTCCGGAGAGGAGACTGATTACCGGCATTTTTGAAATGGGCATCTTTTCATTCAGGATATTATTAATCTTCATCTCGAAATCTTCCAGCACAAAAAATTCATAAACCAATACAACCAGCATTATGAATGACCCTATAACAAATGGAATCCATGAAGCAATATTGATAGTCCAAATAAGCAGAGTACCTACTGCAACCCCGGCAGAAAGGAGGACTACATATAAACTGATATTTTTACCCCGGTTAGTTGCATCGCTGAAATAGTTGATCATTACTTCTGTTGAAACAAAAATAAATGTTCCGCCAATACCCATAATAAACTTAATTGGAAAAAGAAGAAAATATACATACCAGAATACATGAGCCAGCGCCCCCATAAACCAGATGCATAAACCCGTTAATAATATTTTTTTACCTCCATATTTTTCAATTAATCGTCCAGTATAGCTCGAGAACAAAACAATGCTAGCATAACCAATCATTGTAGAGGTGCCCGTAATCCAAGTGGGTGCGCTGTTTTTCTCCAGCAACATTACAGTTACCGGGGTGATTAATCCGAATCCAATTCCCCCAATTCCTATTCCAATTAGTGCAAGAAAAATATTTCTATTCATAGTTTATAAATTAGCTATTAAATCGGCTACTACAAAAATAAATAGTCGTTAATTCGAAAAGCTTTATTATAATTGAGTAATTAAAAATTGTATTTGATAGAAAATGAAAAGTGTAATTAAAAAACCCCGGCTTTTGGCTCCCGCTGGCGACTGGACTATGTTAAACTCAGCAATAAATGCTGGTGCGGATGAGATTTACTTCGGTTTAAAAAATCTTAATATGCGCGCTAAGGCAAATAACTTTGATATCTCTGATCTTTATGAAATAGTTAGATTATGCAAAAAGAATGGTGTGGAAACACACCTTACATTAAACAGCATCGTTTTCGAGAATGAGCTTGATGAACTTGATCTTATTATAAAATCTGCCAGGGATGCCGGTATTGATATGATTATCTGCTGGGACCTTTCGGTAATTATGAAATGCAAAGAATACAATATTCCATTCTGCATTAGTACACAAGCTTCCATATCAAATTCACAAGCAGCAAAGTATTACGAAAGTTTGGGAGCTAAAAGAATTGTGCTGGCACGTGAATGTACACTTGATAAAATTATCGAGATTAAAAATAAAACCAGCCTCGAAGTTGAAGCTTTTATACACGGGGCAATGTGTATTGCTGTTAGCGGCCGATGTTTTATGAGTCACGAAGTCTTTGGTAAAAGCGCAAACCGCGGAGAGTGTATTCAGCCATGTAGAAGAGAATATGAGATTGTTGATAAAGATGATAACTATTCTATGATTATTGGAGAAGATTATATTCTTTCCCCGAAAGATCTTTGCACAATTGAATTTATCGATAAACTGATTGAAGCTGGAATTGATGCATTTAAAATTGAAGGTCGAAAGAGAAGTCCCGAATATATTTCCAAAACCGTATCTGTCTATAAAAATGCGATCGATAATTATTTTGCCGGCTCACTCACAGAAGAGAAAAAGGAAAATTATTTAATAGAGCTCGAAAAAGTTTATAACAGAGGATTCTCCCCGGGATTTTATTTCGGTGTTCCCGGTTCCGAAAGTTATGCAGCTACTTACGGAAGCATTGCCAGAACAAGAAAGGTCTATGTAGGTAAAGTTGTTAACTATTATAAAAAGAGCCGGGTAGCTCAGGTTAAAATTGAAGCTGATATGATTTCTAATGGCGATTTACTATACATTATCGGAAGTACAACCGGGACAATTGAATTAAGTGTAAAAGAAATTATGAAGGGCGATACTATTGTATCAGAAGCCGTAAAAGGGGATGATATTACCCTTGGTTGTGAAGATCGTGTTCGTGAGTTTGATAAAGTATATAAGATTGTAAATGTAGCAGAGTAAATTACTTCCAGTTTAATGTCGGTGGTTTATTGCCCGATACATTAAAGCTTGCAAGAGCATCATCAAGTGATGTAAATGTTTTAAATACTTTATCCATTCTGGTAAGCACAAAGAGCAAGGATGGAACTTCTTTATTGTAAACAAGTCTCAAATCGCCGTTCAAAGCATTAACCTTTTTCAACATCGCAACCATTGCTCCTAAAAAAGTAGAATCAATATACTCACAAATACTAAGGTCGATAATAATTTTATGCGCTCCGTTGGTTATTATATCGGAAACATATTCCTTAAAAGAGACTGCTTTGGCTAAAGTAGCTCTGGTTAAGAACACATGGATAACTGTTACATCACTAAATTTTTCCGACTTTAATTCCATATTTCTCTTTGGTGCAAGTTGGTTTCAATTTCGAGGGCTTAATATATGAATTATTGGTTTAATTAAAAACCAAAGAAGAAATCTTATCGCTTTAGAAATAAAATTTAATTCAATAAAAAAGATTACTGCTTATTAATAGAATTCGAAAGTGATTAGTAAATAAAAAGAAGGCGAAGGATGATTAAACTTTGCTTCCCTTCGCCAACCTTAAGGACTAGTTTGTAGCGTGTGTGTAATTAAAGCAGTGCAATTAAGATGCCATCAAATATTTGAATGAGATTAATTCCAAAAACGCTAAAAAAAGAACCAAAAAGAAAGTTAATGTTATTTGTTCATAATAAAAGTAGGGAGTTTAATGCGAATTTTTTTCGTCGTGTGTGAAAATTATTCTGCCATTATAGAGAGAATGGTATTCTCCAGCTTAGTAGAAATTCCTGGTTTGTGGGCGAATATGTAATTTCATTTGCGCCTGAATCGCTAATATTTTCCGCTCCATTACCTAATAGATGTAAATCGAGCTGACTGTAAAGCCATATAATAATGTAAGAGGCGATGAGAGTATTTCTAATTTTATATGATTTGTTGAATGAATCGAATTTTGGCTGCATAAGATTTTTATTAATCTCTTTTAAGTATTCATTCTCTTTCTTCTTTGTATCGAAAATAAAATAGATCATTGCAGCCAGATTTATAGAAGATGCTGTTGTGAGCAGATAACCTTTTGTTGAATTTCCATTTGATATCTGACCCCATCCCGGTACAAAAATATTTTTTAGCGCAGAACTTTTAAATTGTGAAGGAACAAAAATCTTTTCAGTTTGACCGGTAGAATCTCTTTTGATAGTTTCCTGTGCTAATGATTTTAAGTAATCCTCTTTAACGGTTTGAAAAATAGTTATTAACCGTGGAGATATTTTGGAAGGATCCGGTGAATAGTTTTTATTGATTTTTAATATCTCTCTAAAACTGTTTTGTGTAGATAACTCATCACCCAAAGAATAGAAGGCAACAACTCTCATCTGATATACATCGATTTTAAGCGAATCGGAGACACCTCCTTGTTTGATCAATACATTCGATAACTGAATTACTTTTTCATATTCAAACGCTTCGTAC
This sequence comes from uncultured Melioribacter sp., assembly GCA_964510325.1. Classification (GTDB taxonomy): domain Bacteria; phylum Bacteroidota; class Ignavibacteria; order Ignavibacteriales; family Melioribacteraceae; genus DSXH01. Next base: position 13,291 of record CAZEBL010000015.1, read on the forward strand.
TCCGCTTTAACATTATTGTAAGTAACCTCCTGTGCAGAGAGTTTAACAGTAATAAATAATAAAAGTATAGCTGCTATTATTCTTATCATTTAACAAGCAACATTTTTTGTGTTAGAATTGAATTCTGTCTTTCTCTCTTCGAATCATCGTTAATTCTAAGAGTTACAAAATAAATTCCGCTTGGCACCGATTTTCCGTACTTATCCGTTCCATCCCAAACTTTGGTATAATGACCGGCTGTTTTTTGAGATTTAACAAGTGTATTAATATGCTCACCAAGGAGATTATAAACATCTAATGAAATATCCGCATCCGAAGCAAGATCAAAAGAAATAGTTGTTGATGGATTAAAAGGATTAGGATAATTCGGCAATAATCTGTGTTCCAATGGAAGATCATTCTTTTTATTATCAACAGAAGTAACAAGCTCTAAAATTTCGAAATAAGGAACGGTATTTCCTGAATGCCCTCGATCTGTTCTTCCGCCAAAGACAGCGACAAATCCATTTTTATAAGCAACAGCCATCAGGTTGGTTCTTGCGTATGTAAGCGGGGGACCAGGTTTGATAGAAAGAGTTCCATCGAGTAAAAATTCAATCTCCTCAACTGTATTTAATGCACCAAATTTTTCATTATAACCGCCAATAATAAATCCTTTTTGGCTGAGCGGATTAAAAACAGCAGATCCGGCAGCGCGTACATCCAATAATTTTTCTGTTAAATTTTCTAGCCGCTGCTGATTGATATTGAATCGTTGAATCGTGTTTGTTACTCCGTTTAATACTCCACCAAAAATATAAATGTACGGAGAGACAATGAAAGTCATTCTTTGACTGAATGTATTTGCAGAAGGAGATTTAAAAGTAAAACCAACCTGTTTTGTATCCAGATTGTATCCCACAATATAATCGAGTGTATCGCTTTGAGTTGAGGGATTTCCACCAATTATATATAAAGTATTTCCAATTATCTGTCCGGTTGAAAAAGATCTTCCAAAGTTCCTTGTTCTATCATATACCGAAGGTAAATTTGTTACAATTTTATAGTCCCACGTTTCTATTGAATTTTTATCTGTAGAAGATCCTACTGCACCACCAAAATACATTATGCTGTTTTTCCAGATGTCGGCAACAAATTGTTCGCGCGGCTGAAGCATTCTTCCAACAATCCTCCAGGTATTTTTAACTACATCATATTCCTGAATCCAATCAACTTCACTTTGTAAGGAATCTGAATATCCGCCAAGCAAATATATTTTATCACTGCTTGCAGCAATATCATATACGACCTGTGCGCCAGATACCGGATACGGCATACTCCCACGAACAACCCATTGATATTTTGCTTCCTGAGCGTTTATATAAACGGCGATGAAAAATAAAAGAAAAATAATATGTAACTTTTTTGTCATCTTAAAAATTATTTTTTTAGAATGAACCTGAAACTTAATGTGTCTCCTTTATTAATAGTAAAGGTCGTATCAACATCCCTGTAGTCAGGATGTTTAATTACCAAATTAACCGGACCGGGTGCAACTCTTATTAATTCTTTTTCAGGTAACGGAGTTGTCCCCTTAAAGTCGCCATTAACATAAACATTTCCCCATGGTAAAACACGGCATCTTATATATCCGATAGTTGATTCTAAAGCAACTCGTATTCTTGTAGTTTCGCCCGGATTTATTTTAAATAAATCAGAATAAACCGGATAATCCGGATGAACAAGTTTTATTGTGTGTTCACCTTCAGGATAGGTTAAAGGTTTGTTAAACGGCGAGACCCCAACTCTTTCACCATCAATATAAACTTCTGCATATGGTCTTATATCAACAGATAGCTGTCCATATCGTAATACAGGAGGATTTTTAATTTCACTTTGTCCCTCTTTGTTGTTGCTATCTTTATCAATCAAAGGATTATTTAGATTGTCCTGATTTACTTCCTCTTTTTTTATGGTTTGATCATTTTTATTATCAATTGTATTTCGTCTTGCTGTATTATTACCCTCTGTATTTGCTAATTGACCATTTTTATCCGGTAGAATTTCTTTTTGTGGATTTTCAATTCGCATTAATACAAGGATAAAAATCGCAATTACAGAAACGATTACAGCAAATAATAATCTCTTTTTAGATCTGCTGCTTTCTTTTTCGAACTGTTCAACTGTAATTGTTGGAAATTGGTTTTCGACGTTAAGTTCTTTTAATATTTCCCCGGCCGAAGAATATCTTTTAGATAAATTTTTCTGAAGCAGACGGGTAAGAATTTTATTTAACGGTTCAGGTATTTTTTCTATTTCGGCATTTAAACTCTGTTCATCAAATCCAATAATTTCATTTAGCGTTAGACTTACATTATCCTTGAGGAAAGGATTTTTTCCGGTGAACATTTCAAATAACACAACGCCAGCAGAAAAAAGATCGGATTGATTATTTAATTTGGCTCCGCGCACCTGTTCCGGGGACATATAACTCGGAGTTCCAACAATTGAGTACGGATTGGTAACAAAATTATCCTCGGCAGAAAGAGCCAATCCAAAATCGCCAAGCTTGAGATTATGGTTTTTGTCAACAAATATGTTTTCCGGCTTAATATCCCGATGAATAATTTGGTGGGCGTGTGCAAAATCAAGAGCTTTAAGAAGTTGAATCATCAATTTTTCTTTTTGCTCTTGTTCAAGAGTTTTCGATTTTAAAATATTACGAAGACTAACACCCTCAATATATTCAAATGATATGTAGAAATATTCCTTTGCGGTCCCGAAATCCAATACTTTAATAATATTAGGATGATCTAGCTTAGCAAGTAGTTTAGCTTCTCTTTTAAATCTTTCAACAAGCGCCTGATCCGATATTTTTTGTGTATTGAGTACCTTAAGAATAATTTTTTTACTCAGGTAAATATGATTTGCAAGAAAGACCGCAGCGTGTTCGTCCTTCTTAAGAACCTCAAGTATTTCGAATTTGTCGAACAATATTTCTGTTGTAATACCCAACACTAAATATTCTCACCCATTTCTTTTAGTTTTAGCTGAATCCATCTTACGGATACATCCAGAGATTTTGCAGTAAGAGTTCTATTGCCGTTAAATTCATCTAATCTTTTTTTCAACAAGAGCATTTCGAACTCGTGTAATGTTCCCTTAAAATCGGCAAGGTCCCGGCTATCTTCTAAAATAATATGTTCACTTGATATTTTATTTGTATCACTTAAAATCAACGCACGTTGAATAACATTAATCAGCTGCCTGATATTACCCGGCCAGTAATAATTTTCGAGCTTTTTGATTGCTGCCGGATCAATTGTAATTTCTTTTCTACCTAACTTTTTAGAGAAGAAGCTTGCAAGAACTGGAATATCTTCTCTTCGTTCTCTAAGGGGTGGCATTTTTATTGGAAAAACATTTAACCTGTAAAAGAGATCTTCTCTAAACTGACCCTCTTTTGTAAGTGAATGCAAATCTTTATTTGTTGCTGCAATAATTCTGACATCAGCTTTTTTAACTTTTGTATCACCAAGTCTTATAATTTCTCTGCTTTCAAGAACTCTTAAAAGTTTAGCCTGAAGAGCGCTCGATATATCACCGATTTCATCAAGGAAAAATGTTCCGCCTTCAGCTGCTTCGATCAATCCCTGTTTATCTGCATTGGCACCTGTAAAAGCTCCTTTCTTATAGCCAAACAATTCACTTTCCAATAAATTATCCGGTATAGAGCCGCAGAATTGTGCAAGGAAAGGTTTCTCTTTTCTTCTGCTAAGCTGATGAATCGCTTTTGCCGCTACTTCTTTACCGGTTCCACTTTCGCCTACAATTAAAACAGTTGCGTCGGTTTGTGCTACTTTATAAATAAGTTTCGAAAGATTACGCATAACCAGACTTGCACCAATCATCTCTGGAACCTCTTCGGTAGCTTGAAGCTTATTCGTCAGAATAATGTTCTCTTTTTCGAGCTCTTCGAGTTTTAAAATCTTATCCAGAGCAAGTGATACAAGGTTAGAGAAAAAATTAAGAAAGACTAAATTTTCTTCCGTAAACTCTCTTCTATCTAATGTGCTATCGGCAATAATAACTCCCCATACTTTTCCGTCTCTATTAATTGGAACTCCAATCACAGATTTAATTCTATGAATCTGAACGCTTTCGAACTGGGATAAGTGAGGATCGCTCATTACATCATGATATAAAAGCGGCTTTTTCTCTTTGATTACTTTTTGAAGAATGCCGGAGGAAAATTCGCCAAGGTCGGTTATGTTTTCACTTGATATTTTTCTTCCGGTTATTATGGAAAAATTATTTGTCGGTTCATCATACTTTACAAATATTCCCCGCTCGGCATTAATAAGTTTAATTACAATATCAATAGTATCTTCAATAAGAGAATCTTGCTGGGTAGCAGAATTTAAGATCTGTGTAAACTCATATAATGCTTCGAACTCCTCCCGAGAGAGGTTTTTAACATGACTAATATTTTCAGTAAATAAATTTTTCATATAATTACTCAACCACAAAGGAAGCGGGTTTGGATCTGCTTCTGTTACCAAAATCGTCAACACACCAGATTACCCAGAAATACTCGCCGGGTGTCAAAGTAATATCTGGAATTAATTCAATTTCATCTTTAGAAATATTTTCTTTAGACCAAACAAGTTTGTGAAGGAATTCGTCAGTGTAGATTTCTACAGTATATTTAAAATTAAATCCTGGTAGAAATCTGAACCATTTAAGAGTGGGTTTTGAAGTTACTTGAACTTTGTTTAATGGTTCTCTGGCAATAACTTCTTGCTTAATTATTCTCATTACATTTGAGCTACCAATATTAAACGCGCGTTTCAAATCGTCAACTGTGACAATTTCAAATTTTTTACCTATGGCAATATCAAGCGATGCGATTTTTAAATCTTCGGAAGTATATGTGCCTTCATAATAAATCGATGATGAATTGAAAATCAATTTTTTGGAGAAATTTAGTTCGGTTGATTTTAAGTAAACTGTATCAATTCTATCATCAACATCGTTCACCGAAACTTGAGCGGTAAAGCTAATATTCTGAACATCCGGATATTTATTTTGAACAGTTGTAAATAAGTTATACTTATTAATAATTGGTATTGCATTTAATGTAAAATCGGCCCGTTTGTTTTTTTGTCCACCCCACACAACTAATAAAGAATCTTTTGAATATCCGTCTTTTTCAATAAGTAGAATTCCATCATTCACATTCAGATCATCAATTTTATAATTTCCATTTTGATCTGTTTGTGTAATGATGTTTTGACCTTTCCAGAAAACTTTAACTCCGGCTATCGGCTGCTGCGGAGTTGCCTTTGTCTTAACCGAACCTTCGATGTAAACCAGTTTATAATCCGGACTTTGCGGATCGAGAGGATTTAATCTTTCCGCATCACAGGAAAATAAACCAAGGAGAATAACAACACTAATAATAGTTAGAAATAATTTTTTCATTACAAACAATTTAAATTATGCTGTAAGTTAGGTTTTTTGCGCAAATTTTTCGCACCACGCAAAATTTTGCGGGTATAATATGCAGAAATTATTATAAATTAAAAATACAAAAAAATCTTTCCGGTGAGATAAAGCACCGTTTGTCCGCTTATTTTTACTCTTTTGTCAAGATTTTCGCAAACAAGTTCTCCACCCCTTTCAGAAAGTTGATGTGCTATTAACTTTTGCTTACCAAGTTTTCTTGACCAATAAGGAGTTAAAACCGTATGTGCAGAGCCTGTTACTGGATCTTCATTTATCCCAAGATTTGGTGCGAACATCCGGGAAACAAAATCAACTTCTTTTCCTTTAGCAGTAACAATCATATGTACAGGATGAAGCTGTTTTAATAAATCAAAGTTGGGTTTTAAATTCCTGATATAATCTTCTGAATCGAATACTAAAAATAAATATTCTCCGCCTTCAAGAATTTCAAGGGGTTCTATTTCAAAACATTCTGATAATTTCTCCGGTCTTTTTGTTGATTGCGGAAAATTAGAGGGAAAATCGAGTGTCAGATAGTCGCCGTTTTTTTCAACTGAGAGTAATCCACTACGGGAGTTAAAATTAATTTTGTTGCTTTCCTTTTCAATAAAATTAAAAATCACGTAAGCAGAAGCAAGTGTTGCATGTCCGCATAGGTTAACTTCTTTAAGCGGCGTCATCCAGCGGATATGGTAGTTTTCATTTTC
>CAZEBL010000015.1:19494-22778 GCA_964510325.1 uncultured Melioribacter sp.
AGCGGTTTCTGCAAGATTATTTTCAGCGGCAATTCTTTGCATTGTATCATCATCAAGCCATTTTTCGAGCGGGACAACTGCTGCCGGGTTGCCACTAAATAATTTACTTGTGAATGCATCGACCTGGTAAATTGGAAGTGTCATTTTATCCCTTTGTAAAACATTGATCATAATCATGCTCTTAATCCTGCTCTAATCATTGATCCAGATCAGGATCATGAGCAAGAGTAAGAAAAATTCAGTATTTGAAAAACAATTTTTCATTCAGGAATGGAATAATAGCTACTTTCAATCCTTCGATATAAAGTTCTTTTCTATTCATAACGCCGTTTGTAAAGTATCCAATGGCTCCGTGTTTCTGTTTTGTATTTTCTTCGTTTTGGATTTCATCCATAACAGTACCAAGTTCTACACCTTTTAAAAGTTTTTCAACAACAACGCCCGGTAATTCAAAATGCGGAGATGTTCCAAAACCAATATTTCCCGACTTATCAATAATACACATACAGCCGAATGCAAACCATCTATCAAACTCTTTAGCAATTCCTCCTTCGATACCAACGAAAAATTCAGCATCAATATTATTTGATTCAACCAGTGCTTTCAAATTTAATGCTCTGTTTTTTGCACCTATAAAAGTTTCATCTCCGACCGGTTGAATTGAAACGTCCGATTCAACTTCAATTCCAACTATCTCTATCTCCTGAAAATAATTAGAAAGTGCTTCACGAACAGCATCAATCTTAACCGGATTTTTTGAGCCGACAAAAATTTTCATGTTAATAATCTACGGTTATATTCAGCAACAAAATCAGTTTTCAAAAAATAATTTTAATGGGCGCCACACTCTCTTAGCCCATGCGGCTTCATTGTGTTCTGCTTCTTTATCAATAAAAACAAAAAAATCTTTTCCTTCAGTATATCCTTTTAGTTTAAGAACTTCTATCATTTCATCAATACCCGGCTGAAGAACCGATTCAAGCCCAACACCTCCATTATCAATATAAAACATCAAATTCTTTTTCTTGCCATTATATTTTACAACCTCATTAACATAATTAAAATCCCTGAACTTAAATGCGGGAGAAAAGCATGCGGCTTTAGAAAATACTTCCGGATAATCCCATGCGAGAATAAAAGAAATTAGTCCGCCCATTGAGGAGCCACCAACGGCTGTATTCAAACGATCCGGCAATGTTCTGTAGTTTTTATCCACAAACGGTTTTATCTTCTCAACAATCAGTTTCATATAGAGTTCGCCGAGAGGAGTTTTGTTATACTCCTGAGCACGGTCGGCTGTATTGTCTATTCCAACAAGTATAAACGGTTGTATTTCCCCTTTTGTAATCAGACTGTCGGCGGTTTCATCAACCCGCCAATCAATGAACGTATTTGAAGTCCGCGGGTCAATTAAATTCTGACCATCGTGCATATAAAGAACAGGGTAACGTCTTTCTTTTTCGGAATCATAATTTGGAGGAAGCCATATAAAAATATCTCGCGGTTTTAAACCTTCATTAACAAAATCTTTGTGGAATTCAGCTTTGCCGGTAATCTGTCCTTTGACTGTGAAATTAAATTTATCCCGCCAATTCATAATCGTAACAACTACAGTTGTATCTTTGCTGGCAACCAGAACAGAATTTTGCGGAATAGATGAGTCGCTGCCTAATGCTTCAGTTTCCCAGCTCCCTTTGGTGAATTTATATTCCATCCGAAACCCTTTAGGAATCTGAAAAGACCTCTTCCATGTTTTATTTCCAACATTATTAAGCATTACGAGATCAGGTTTCCAGTTTCCTAATTCATCAGAATTTCCGGAAACAAATACCTTAGCGGTGTCATTAAGTGTTGGAGAAATTACTTCCAGAATCACTTTAACTGTCTGTGCGTTCAGATTAAATGCCCAAACAATAATAAGCAGCAGCAAATACTTTTTCATTTTATTCCTTTTACCCTTTGACCAAAAATAACAATATTTATAATTATCAGTCACGAGATAATTTGTTGCATTTACACTTAACTATTTTTTAACAAAGTAAAATGAATAAATAGAGAGATTTTTTTCATATAATCTAAATGATTGGTTATTTTTCAAAAGCTAATTTCACAGATTTGGAGCCTACCACATGAAAATCAAAAATCTTTCCTCTGCTATTTTATTATTTGTTGCATTTATAAGTTTAAGTGCTCAATCCAACTATAGGAAGGAAATTAAAATTCCGGATATCCCCGGTTACAAAACATTGAAATGCGATTTTCACTCACACACAGTTTTTTCTGATGGAACAGTCTGGCCGACATTCAGAATTGAAGAAGCGTGGCGCGATGGATTAGACGCACTTGCTATCACCGACCATATCGAGTATCAACCTCACAAAGACTATGTTCCAACAAATCATAATGCAGCTTACGAGATCGGAAAGAACATAGCTAAAGAACTTGGTTTGATTTTAATCCACGGATCTGAAATTACACGCGATATGCCTCCGGGACACCTCAATGCAATTTTTATTACCGATGGGAATGCACTCGTAAAAGAAACGTGGAAAGAAGCGATTCAGGAAGCTGTAAAACAGGGCGGATTGGTTTTCTGGAATCATCCCGGATGGAGAGGTCAACAACCCGATGGTGTTCCAAGATGGTATGATGAACATACATTCTTATATGAAAATAAATTGATTGCGGGCATCGAAGTAGTTAATAGTGTTGAATATTATCCGGAAGTACTGAAATGGTGTCTTGAAAAAGATCTTGCAATAATTGGGAACAGCGATATTCACAACCCGATTAATTTCGATTATGGAAATAACAGACGACCCGTTACGCTTGTATTTGCAAATGAAAAATCTGAAGAAGGAATTAAGGATGGGATTATTAATAGAAGAACAGCAATTTTTTATGACGAGAAATTATTCGGTAAGGAAATATTTCTTGAACCACTATTTAAATCATCCATTCAGTTTGCAACAACAAACGTTGCTACGGTTGGACGAGGAACAGCAAATATTAAGGTAACAAACAATTCAGATATCGATTATGAATTAAGATTAGTAAATACAGATGATACAATTCGGTTTCCGGATTACATAAAACTCCTTGCCGGTACAACAATGATGTTTCCGATCCGGGCTCGCAAAGATAACACAGACGTTAACAAAAAATACTCCGTTGTTTATGCCGTAGAAAATGCTATTACGGGGGCGAACAAAAAATTAAATGTGACTCTCGATTTTAATGTAAAGGTTACACCGAAGAAGTAGATAGGGAAATTGAAAATTCCT
>CAZEBL010000016.1:0-22180 GCA_964510325.1 uncultured Melioribacter sp.
CGGAGTTGAAAGGATTAATTGACACGGTTTCAATAAGTCTGAATTCTATTGATGCCGAACAATATGGAGCGCTCATGAGAGTTGATCCTTCAATGCATAAAGAAATGATCGACTTTGCTATTAAAGCTAAAGAGTACGCTCACGTTGTTATGTCGATTGTTGGACTTAGTCAGGTTGATGCGGAAGCCGCTAAAAAATTTGTAATTGAAAAATTAGGTGTCGATTTTAGAGAACGGGAATATTTTTGAAAAAATTATTCTCACTAAATAAAATATTTTTTGTCATTCTGTTTTTATTTGTTGCTGCAAATTCATTTCCTCAGCAGAAAAAATCAAAACTGGAAAATGAGATTAATAAAGTAATCTCTACAGATTTTTTTAAAAACAGCCAGATTGCAATTGATGTTTACGACTTAACCTCTCAAAAAGTATTATACCGAAAAAATGAAAAACTTTTACTCCGCCCGGCTTCTACAATAAAATTACTTACAACAGCAGCATCAATTTTATTTTTAGACGATTATAAATTTACTACATCGCTTTATTACAAAGGGAACTTACGCGATTCAATCTTGTTTGGTGATCTTTATGCTGTGGGTGGTTTAGATCCGGAATTTTCTCTTGGCGATTTGGATACACTCATTTTTAAAATTCGCAATTCCGGCATCAAGGAAATTAGAGGAAATATCTTGGCAGATATTTCAGCCATGGACTCTCTCTTTTGGGGGAATGGATGGATGTGGGACGATGATCCGGCACCAACTTCACCTTATATGTCTGCGCTGAATATCAACGACAATTGCATTAAAATAAACTACTCTCCTAATTTTCTATGTAAACCAGTACTAATCACTACAACTCCGGAAACTAATTTTGTTACGGTGTCTAACAATTCAATAATGAGTGACAAAAAAAATTCTACTTTAAAAATTACACGCGATTGGATAAACCGCAGCAACACTATTAATGTAACCGGCGAATTATCTATAAATGAAAAACCTGGCGAGACCACTTTAAATATATTCGACCCCACTAATTATTTTCTTTCACTACTTAAAGAAAATCTTTTAAGAAATAAAATCAGTTTCAGTGGTCAAACAAAGATTTCTACACTCGAAAATGGAGCGAAAGAAATTTTCACGTATAACAGGGTGATTGATTCTACGGTTATAAATGTAAACAAGAACAGTGATAATCTTAGCGCTGAAATGCTGCTGAGGGCATTGGGATTAAAATATTCTGGAAAACCGGCATCGGCAGAGAAAGGGATTAAATTAATCGACAGTTTAATCACTATTATTGGTTTGGACCCTAAGTTATACAAAATTGCGGACGGCTCCGGTCTCTCTTTTTATAATCTTATTTCTGCTGAATTATTAACGGGACTTCTAAAATATTTTTATACAAACGGTAATGAATCCTTCACAAAACTATTTAATTCTCTTCCTGTAGCTGGTATCGATGGAACACTGAAGGACAGGTTTAAAAAATCTCCCTTATTTCAAAAAGTGAACGCAAAAACCGGGACAATAAGTGGAGTAAGTAATCTTAGTGGTTATTTAACAAATAGATCCAACCATTTAGTTGCATTTACTATCATGATTCAAAATTTTACTGGTTCTTCAAAAATTGCGCGAGAGGTTCAAGATAAAATTTGCGAGATCATTTATAACAATTAGCGTATGAAAACTTTTATTCAATATACAATATCAACAACTCCAAGAAATGACGAACTTATTAGCGGAATGTTATGGCAGTTTGATCTTGATGGAATTAACGAATCCGAATTGGGCATAAAGATATTTGTAGATTCCAGCAAATCAATTTCGGAAGAAGAAATAACATCGGTTCTAGAATTTGCTAAAGGTGAACGATTGATTTCTGAATACTCAATCCAGAAAGAAATAATTGAGGATAAGAACTGGAATGCGGATTATGAAAAGAATGTTAAAGTAATAGAAATTACAGATAGAATTGTAATTAAACCGACATTTAAAGAGTATGTAGCTGATAGTAATAAAATTGTTATAACAATAGATCCCAAAATGTCATTCGGCACCGGCGAGCACGAGACCACAAAACTGATGGTAAGAATGATTGAGAAATATATCCATCAAAATGACTTCGTTCTCGATGTTGGTTCGGGGACAGGTATATTAGCAATTACTGCTGTCCTTCTCGGAGCAAAAAATGCAATCGGGATTGATAATGATGAATGGTGTTTACTTAATGGCAAAGAGAATGTCGCGCTAAACTTATTAGAAGACAAGGTGGAAATAAGGCAAGCAGAAATTCATCAAATTAAAGAGAAAGATTTTGATCTGATTGTTGCCAATATAAATAAGCACATATTAATTGAAATTGCACCCTGCCTTAGATTAAAAATTAAGGAGACAGGTAAGCTTATAATTTCCGGTCTCCTTAAATCTGATATTGAGGACATAGTAAGTAAATTTCAACTTCATAATTTTGTGATGATTGAAAATATAGAACTTGGCGATTGGGCTTCAATCGTCTTTAGTGTATCAATATCACATTAATTTACCTAGAATGTTATTGAGCTGTTTTTGCTCGTTATCTGATATCTTAGTAACTAACGATGCAATGTTCTCGTAATATGCCGGCAAAATCTTTTCTAATTTCGATTTTCCGGAATTAGTTAACTCAGCAGTAATTACTCTGCGGTCCTCTTTGGAATGAACCCGTTTTACAAATCCCATTTCCTCTAAATTATCAACGACACAGGTAATGTTTGCACCTGTTACCATTGTTTCTTCACTTATTTTTTTGAGGGGAACTGGACCGAGTTTATAAATCACTTCCAGGACGCAGAATTGAGGGGCTGTAAGTTTTTCACCGAACATTTGCTTTGCTTGCACTTTACGGAACTTATCGTGCACTTTTGCTAGCCTGTCCCAAAGCTGGAGGGCAGTTTCAGCTTTCTGGCTTTGCATTAGTTAAGTCTCCTATTTTGTTGGATTAATGGTTGCTTAATGACTCCGGGAATATTTACAATCTCTACTTATAAACTTAAAGAATTAATTTTTAATAGGAAAGCAAATTTTAATAAAAAATTAATTTTATTTATTAACTGCACTCTTAACATCGCAGTTTTTAAATTCATCTAATTTGAAACTTGCCGACCAAAACATATATTTAATAAGTAATTAATTCCAGAATAAAATTTTGACCTTAAAGACCGACAAATTGATTGATTTTCTTAACTTTTCGAGACTTCAGTACTCCCGAAATACAAATAATTCAGTATTGGTTTATGTTCAACCGATAGATAAAGATCTCTTTAGCAAAGCCCTTTTATTTATCAACCATATTTCTAATAGTAGTTTTTACTGGAACAATCCGGATTCAAGCGAGGTTTTTTTAGCAATTGATGAGCTCTTTAAGATAAATGAGGACACACAACCAGAAAATTTTATTTTTATTTCGAATAAGGACGACTTTAAACTGGAAAGGATTCCTGAAATTCTCGTTTCCATAAAGTTTCCTTCGAACAAAACAGAAACTATCTGGCAAACATTTGAGCCCACTTCCTTTTATATACCAAAGTTTATTTTTTATCAAAAGAATGAATCTTACTACCTGATTATTTTTATTCATCCAACAGAAAATAAAACCGATAGATTAATTATTGAAGAAGTTGAGAATCAGTTGAAGATAATTCTTTCAAGTAAAACTTTCGGTCAATCTCAACGAAAGCTTAAAATTCTCAACCAGATAAAATATGTTGAATGGGAAGGAATGATTAATCATTCTCTCAAAAAAATAAGTGCTGGTAAAATCAGGAAAGTAGTTTTATCAAGATATCTGGATTGTGAAATTACTAATGCAACCGATTTGACTCTACTTACAAACAAATTAAAGGATGATTATCCAGCCAGTTATCTATTTATTTATAGAAAATCGAATTCGATTTTTTTAGGTGCCTCGCCAGAAAAATTATTTGTAATCAACAAAAACATTATTGAGACAGAAGCACTTGCCGGAACAGTAAAAAGGGGCAATACAGATTCTGACGACGACCAATTGGCTGATTTTTTACTAAATGATAAAAAAGAACTCGCCGAGCATAATAATGTTGTTGAGTATATTGTCAATACTATTTCGGAATTTGCCGACGGGATTCAATATGCCGATCCTTCCATTAAAAAGCTAAAATACATTCAGCATTTATGGACTCCAATTAAGGGAACACTAAAAGGGAAACCACCTATTAAGTCAATCATTAAAAAACTTCATCCTACACCGGCAGTATGCGGAGATCCAAAAGTGGCAGCTTTAGAAACAATAAATTACTTAGAAAACTTTGAAAGAGGTTTGTTTACCGGTGTTTTAGGGTGGTTTAGCAATGATGGATTTGGAGAATTCGCTGTTGCTATTAGATCAGCATTAATTAAAAATAATAAACTCCTTCTTTTTGCCGGATGCGGTATTGTAGAAGGTTCCACCCCTGAAAAAGAATTTTATGAAACAGAATTGAAATTGAAATCTATTTTATCTTTATTTCAATATGAGCCAGCAAATTAATCGTAATATTTTATGGTGTAACACCTTTGTAAAGCAACTAATAGAGAACGGGATAAAAAATGTATGCATCTCTCCCGGATCCAGAAGCACACCTCTTACCCTTGCATTTTCCTTAAGTAAAAAATTCAATTTGTACCCTATTGTTGATGAGAGGTCCTCAGCATTTTTTGCTTTAGGACTGGCAAAAAAATCCAGAACCGCCAGTGTAATTATTACAACTTCGGGTACTGCGGTTGCAGAGATATATCCGGCAATTATCGAAGCTTATTACCAGAGAATCCCATTAATTGTTTGCACAGCCGATCGTCCGGCTTATCTAAGAAACAGAGGCGCCAATCAGACAATTAATCAAAACAATATTTTTAAGAACCACATAAGATTTTTTTACGATACCGGACTTCCCAATATTGATTACTCGAGTTTTGTAAAACTTACAGATAATGTTATTAAAGGGTTACAAATAGCCTTAAGCCAAGATCCCGGTCCCATACATTTTAATTTTCCATTCGATAAACCTTTTGAACCCGATACTTATACAGACAGTGTAGAGAAAAAACTTATAAAGAAAATTTTCGTTCTTACCAGGCGCTATGTAAAACAAGAATCTGAAAATGTAATTACGCTAGGATTAAAAGAGCTGATAGACTCAATTCAAAAAAAGAATAAGGGAATAATAGTTTGCGGTTACAACAATTATGGAGCTGAATTTAAAAAAGTAATTTTGAAATTATCCGATAAAACCGGCTATCCCATTTTTGCAGATGGATCTTCAGGACTTAGATACGGCGGTCAATCCAGTAGCAATATAATTGAAAATTATAATGCGCTTATCAGATCAGATCGGTTTTGTAAAAAATTTGATCCGGAAATTATTCTTCTTTTTGGTGGCGCTCCTACATCCAATCAAATGCACGACTTTGTAAAAAGAAGCCGCGCTGAAAAAATAATTATAAATCAATTTGGAGATAAGAACGATCCAACACTCACTGCTAAAAAGTTAATCAGGATTAATCCTGTTAAGTTTTGCAAAACAGTTTTATCAAGATTTACCATGAATAGAGTAAATGATGATTGGCTTAACGATTTTATTAATATGAATATGTTGGTTGATAAAATTAAGAAAAGGTTCATTGGTTCAAAAAATTATTCATTCGAAAGCAAAGTTATTTTTGATCTTCTCAATTTTATCCCGGATAAATGCAACTTAATGATATCCAACAGTCTTCCAATAAGGGATGTAGACTTTTACTCATCCTGTTCAGAGAAACAGATTCAAGTATTTACAAACCGTGGTGCAAGTGGAATTGATGGAATTAATTCAACCGCATCAGGAATTGCGGTTAGTTCCGGGCAACCAACATTTTTATTAACCGGCGATTTAGCATTTTATCATGATTTGAACGGGCTTTATAATTCGGTTGGTTTCAATATTCCTATTACTATAATTCTGATAAATAACAGTGGCGGTGGAATATTCCATTCATTACCTATTTCCCGTTACGGAAAGATTTTCAGGACAAATTTTTTGACACCATTGAAACTTGAATTCAATAAAATTGTCAAAGCATTCAACGGTATTTATTATATTGTGAAGGGGAGTAAAGAATTTAATGCCGCTCTTAAAAAATCGATTAAAAATGGAAAGCTAAGTGTTATCGAAATTAAAACTAATGCAAAGCTCTCTTCTCAATATCGTTCCCGTTTCTGGAAAATTACAACCGACGAAGTTGGAAAATATATAAATGATTATAAAAATTGACGATATTGATTTTAATGTTCTTGTAGATGAATCAAAATTAAAATCAGAAAAAATCCCGGTCATTTTTTTACATGGATTCACCGGGCAATCCGAAGATTGGAAATTCATTTTTAATAAGCTCCCTTCTCAATTTTTTCCGGTTGCAATTGACCTGATCGGTCATGGCAAATCATCATCACCAATTAATCCGAGATATTATTCAACCGGTGCAATCACCTGTCAGCTTAACAGGATAATAAATATACTTGGTTTGAAGGAAGTTATTCTTATTGGTTATTCAATGGGTGGTAGAGCTGTAATTTCCTATTGTGCAAGATATAATCAAAACATTCTGGGTGCTGTCTTAGAAAGTAGTACTGCCGGAATTCAGGATTTTAATCAACGAAAAGAACGAGTTGAATTTGATTTACTCCTTTCGGAAAAAATAAAAACAGAAGGAATTGAAAAATTTCTTGAATACTGGTTTAATATTCCTCTATTTGAATCGCTTAAGGATATTAGTAATAGCGATGAACTGAAGAACCAAAGAATGAAAAATAATGTTATAGGATTATCTAACATGCTTGCGGGTTTCAGTACCGGTTTAATGCCCGATTTCTGGAGTAGATTAAAGGAGTTCAATTTCCCTGTTGTTTTAATAAGCGGAGAATTAGATAAAAAATACACAGACCTTAATTCTAAAATGGCTCAGTTACTTCCGGATGCAAAACATGAGATTATTAAAAAATGCGGGCATAATACTCATTTAGAAAACCCGGAGCTTTTTACTAAATTAGTCAACAATTTTTTAACATCTATTCTTGTAAAAAGGTAAAAGATGAAGTATAAGTGGATAAAAGCAAAAGAATACACAGATATTATTTACGAAAAGATGGATGGGATTGCAAAAATTTCCATCAACCGACCGGAAAAAAGAAATGCATTCCGCCCTGAAACAACTCAGGAACTATATGACGCATTTGCCGATGCACGTGAAGACAGCAGCATTGGTGTAATACTACTAACCGGCAATGGTCCTGCTAAAGATGGTAAATATTCTTTTTGTTCCGGAGGGGATCAATCAATTAGAGGTAATAAAGGATACGTAGGTAAAGACGGCGTTCCAAGACTTAATATACTTGATGTTCAAAAGCAAATTAGAAGCATACCAAAACCTGTTATTGCTCTTGTTGCCGGATACGCTATTGGCGGTGGACATGTTTTACATGTAATCTGCGACTTAACTATTGCAGCTGATAACGCAATATTTGGTCAGACCGGTCCTAAAGTTGGAAGTTTCGACGGTGGATTCGGATCAAGTTATCTTGCAAGAATTGTTGGACAAAAAAAGGCACGCGAAATCTGGTATCTATGCCGTCAGTATAATGCTAAGGAAGCCTTAGAAATGGGACTTGTAAATAAAGTTGTTCCTGTTGATAAACTTGAAGATGAAGGTGTTCAGTGGGCAAAAGAAATTCTAGAAAAAAGTCCTCTTGCAATCCGGTTGTTAAAATCGGCATTTAATGCAGAACTTGATGGACAAGCAGGTATTCAGGAATTAGCTGGAAATGCAACACTGTTATATTATATGAGTGACGAAGCACAGGAAGGAAAAAACGCATATAATGAAAAACGAAAACCGGACTTTACAAAATTCCCGAGAGTGCCATAATTCTTCTCATTTAAAAAAATTTCCTTTTATAATTTTAAGAATATGATTACATCAACGACCAATGCAATTTCTAAATTAGATGCATGGATATTAGCATCCCGTCCTAAAACACTCTTAGCTGCACTTGTTCCGGTTGTTGTTGGGACCTCGATTGCAATCAATGATAATAAGTTTCATCTACCCGCAGCAATGATTGCATTACTCTGCTCAATATTAATTCAGATAGGAACAAATTTTGTAAACGACCTTTATGATTTTTTAGCCGGAACAGATAAAAAGGAACGATTAGGACCACAACGCGCTGTGGCTTCGGGAATTATTTCAGTTAATCAAATGAAAGCCGGGATATTAATTTCGTTCGGACTTAGCTTTATTCTCGGATTATATCTTGTTTATTTAATTGGTTGGGAAATTTTACTAATAGGAATTATTTCAATTATTGCCGGTATAGCATATACAGCCGGACCATTCCCGCTTGCATATAACGGACTTGGAGATTTAGCTTCCTTCCTTTTCTTCGGATTGATTGGAACAGTTGGAACTTATTACGTTCAAGCAGAGGAAATTACTACTACTGTTTTCTGGTCATCGGTTCCCGTCGGAGCATTAATTACTAATATTCTTGTTGTTAATAATTACCGGGATCGCCTCGAAGATCAATCTAACGGAAAACATACTTTAGCAGTTTTGATGGGAGAAAAATTTACCCGGATTCAATATGTAATTTTTATGATACTTTCGTATTCAATTTTATTTATTGTATTCTTTACTTACAAGCAGAGCTTATTGGTTTTTTTACCGCTGCTAAGTTTACCCGTTGCCATAAAACTGATAAGAATGATCTATACACTTCGCGGTAAAGAATTAAATAAAACATTAGAGCTTACCGCAAAACTTTCTGCATTATACGGATTGCTTTTTGCAATCGGTATCCTTTTATGAATATCAAAGAAATAAAATACAAGCAATTCAAAATTGGTTTTAGAAAGCCATTCATAAGCTCTTCACATAAAATAATTGAAATAAACGGTTTCTACTTAGTTATTACTGATAACCAGGGGAACAAAGGAATAGGCGAAGTTGCACCTTTGCCCGGTTTTAGTAAGGAAAGCATTATTCAGACCGAAGAAGATATTAATTACCTTAGTAAAATATTTTTAACCGGGAAATTTGAATTAAGTAATAAATTATGGAATGAAATTTCTCCGGATAGAATAATTGCTCCTTCGGTCCGCTTCGGGTTTGAACAAGCTCTATTTAGCTTAGCAATAAAACGGAAAGAAAATTTTGCAGCTCAAATACTTGGGTTAACAAATAAAAATACTATTGAGGTAAACTCTGTTATTACTCTTGATGATGAGAGTAAAGTAATTAATCGTTTTCAAAATGAAATTAATTCCGGATATAAAACGATAAAACTAAAGGTTGGACGCGATAATTTTGCAGATGATATCCGCATCATCGAACAAGTAAGAAAAAACATCCCAATAGAAATTAATCTACGGCTCGATGCTAACGGAGCGTGGGATATTGACACTGCTTATGACCACCTACAACAACTATCTCCTTACAACATTCAATTTATTGAAGACCCGTGTGACCATACCGATTGTATGACTAAGCTTTCTAAGGTAAGTCCAATTCCTGTTGCACTGGATTTCCCTGTTACTTCAATGGATGATCTGGAGATGTATATTGATAACCGAACTTTTAATTACATTGTAATCAAACCGATGATTTTCGGATCTGTTTTTAAGTTGATAGAAATGATCAAATTTGCAGAAGCAAAAAAGATTAACCTGATAATTTCATCTGCGTTTGAAACCGCAGTTGGACGAAGCATGCTCGTCATTCTTGCTTCGCTAACTAAACACAATTATGCACATGGATTGGCTACATCAGAATATTTACTTGATGAAACTTTTAATGACCCTTTTCCGATTTCCAATGGCGAAATTAAATTCGATAATAAATTATTCCCTCCCAAATTTGAAATTGGATTATGACCTTTGTTACTAATAAAATAAACTGGCTTATTGAACAAAGTAAAAAGTATGGCGAAAAACCGGCAATAATATATAGCGAGTCATCACTGTCTTATTCCTATCTTTATGAACAATCAGCCAGATTCTCAAAAGCGTTCTCGCAAAAAGAAATAATGCCCGGAGATAAAATTGCTCTTTTACTTAAGCACTCTCCGGAATTTATTTTTGCAATTAACGCATTATGGCTGACTGGTGCTATTCCGGTTTTAATTAATAATAGAAACACGCTTGAAGAGATTGAGTATCAAACACAATTTACTCATGCAAAATTTTTAATAACTGATGCAACTCAACGGGAGAAAGTAAAAAGCATTAAGTCATCCGGGGTAATGGTAATCAACGATTTAAATCTCTCATCTATTCCGGAAAATATAAATAACCATTTCAATTTGGATAACGCGGCGCTAATTTTATTTACATCCGGTAGCACACGCCGACCAAAGGCAGTAGTTCACACATTCAATAGTCTCTTTCAAAGTGTTCTACTCACACACTCATTCTCGCCGCTATCGGAAAGTGACATCTGGTTAGGTTCGTTGCCTTTTTATCATATTGGCGGGTTTATGATTATTATCCGCTCACTCATTTCCGGCGCAACATTAACATTACCTTATTCAACAGGTTATTACGATATCTACGAGGCACTTGTAAAATACAATCCAACGCACATCTCGTTAGTATCAACAACACTCAAACAATTAATTGATAACGCTGCCGTTCCAAATATAAACCTTAAGCAGCTCTATCTTGGCGGTGGGCACCTCGATACTGCACTATGTTCATTGGCAATTAATAAAGGTTTTCCAGTGGTAAAAGTTTATGGTTCTACAGAAACATGTTCGATGATATCCGCATTATCTACTCAGGATTTTCACAACAAACCCGAATCTGTTGGTAAACATTTAGGCAATACAGAGATTAAAATTGCAGATAAAGACGGTTCATTCTTAGAATCATATAAACAGGGAGAGATTTTTGTCAGAAGCAAATCATTGCTTAAAGAATATTTTTCCGATGCTGATGAATCGAATAAGAAACTAAAAGATGGTTATTACAGGACGGGTGATTTTGGATGGCTTGATGGTGAGGGTTATTTACACATCGAATTACGCCGTGAAGACCTTATTGTAACCGGCGGCGAAAATGTTAATCCGAAAGAGATTGAACAATTTATTATTCAACTCCCTTCAATAACAGATACTTATGTTTTTGCTGAACCGGATGAAACATGGGGACAAATTATCTGCGCCGCAATCGTAACAAATAGCAGCATAACCGAAAATGAACTAAAGGAACAACTAAAAAATATGATAGCTTCCTTTAAAGTCCCAAAGAAATTTTATTTTATTGAAAAGATTCCAAGAAATGAACTTGGGAAAATTGAAAAAGAAAAATTGATAAATCTACTTAAGTAAATGCTCAGACAATTTTAAACTCAATTCCTTTGGTAATTCTGTCTTCTTAAAACTCTTCTTAGAAACACAAACATGAACAGTTTTTGCAGTTGCAGAAACATGAAGATCAACCTGATGGATTTTATAACTAAGCTCGAAAGAAGAATTCATCAATTGTGAAACCCAGACATCAATTATTAATTCATCTCCAACTTTTATAGGTCTTAAATAATCACCTTCGGCATGAACTATCGGCAGAACAACTTCCCTATCAAAAAACAGATCTCTACCTATATTCAGACTTCTCATAAAATCTTCGTATGCAGCATGAGTAAACTTAAACAGACTTGCATAAAAAATAATTCCGGCCGGGTCCGCATCATAAAAGTAAACTTTTGTAAATGAGTTGAACATTTCTCGCTCTTTTTTATTGCAATCTAATTATTTGATCATAATTTTACTATTGTTTTGATTATAATTAAACATGAATATTTTATGACTTACACACGTTACAACTTTTTTTTAATTTTGGCACAAATGAAATATGGTAATATGAAATTTCTAATTGCAATTTTGATAATTGCTTCATCTATAAACGGACAGGATCTAAAACGGGAATTCTATCCGAACGGTCGCCTCAAATCCGAAGGTTACTTTGAAAATGGTGTTAAAAATGGAGTTTATAAAGAGTATCATCAAAATGGTAAATTATGGAAAGAATGGTTCTTTAAAAATGGAAAGGAAGAAGGAATTTCCACATGGTATTTTGATGATGGCACAAAAAGCATGGAATGGAATTATGTAAACGGTAAATTAAAAGGTTTATCAAAATGGTATTATGAAACAGGAGAATTATGGGCAGAACCAAATTATGTGAATGATATTCAGGAAGGGTTTAATAAAACTTATTATAAAAGCGGTGCGTTGCAAGCGATTTGGAGTTACAAAAACGGCAAATTGAATGGTCTGTCAAAAATATTTTTTGAAAATGGAGCTCTGGAAGTTGAAAGAAATTATGTAGATGATAAGCTCGAAGGAAAAAGTAAAGTTTATTATGATTTCGGAACTGTTGCGCTGGAGGCTAATTATAAGAACGATCTGCTCGATGGTTCATCATATTTCTATTACCCGGATGGTTCAATTAAAGTAATTGATACTTACGATATGGGACAAATTGTTAAACGTGAAAGATTCGGAATCGGAGGTAAGTTCGATAAAGTTGAGGAAAGCTTTACTGAATATTATGATGAAGGAACAATAAAATCTGAATTGAATTTTAGAGAAGGTAAACTTAACGGACGTATCTTACATTATTACCCGGGTGGCTCTATCAAATCCGATTTGAATTATGAAAATGGGAAGCTGGAAAAAGAAGCACGTTATTATTACGATGGTGGAATATTAAAAGAAATTGCCTTCTATATTGGCGGAATGAAGAACGGACTGGCTTATAATTATAATAAAGAAGGAATTAAAATTGCAGAGGTAAATTATCTTAATGATTTTAAGGAAGGTCCCGCAAAAACTTTTTATGATACCGGTGAATTAGAATCTGAATTAACATACAGAAAAGATAAAGTTGATGGGATAATAACAACATTCTATAAAAACGGCAGAGTTTTAGCGGAAGAAAGTTACAGAAACGGTTTACGCGAAGGAATATCTAAATGGTTCCATGAAAATGGAAAACTTTCCGATTTCTTTGTTTATAAAAATAATTTGCTTAATGGAAAGATAAACTCATACACAATTGATGGTAGAATCCAGAGCGAAAATGAATACGTTGATGGGGAGAGATTAAAATAACTTCTACCTATAAAATTTTCTTAATAGTAAATAAGTCTAAAAAATCACTTCCGAATGCAAGCGAGGGTGTATACATCCCGGGTTTTAATTCATTCCTCAGAATTCTTATTACAGATTCTGCAGCTCCTTTTGCAGTTAAATTGTAACCTTCCATAACCCGATAAATTTGTTCAATGCTCTCCCCTCTTTCATTTTCAACCTTTCCCCAGATAAATGTTTGAGTATTATCCCGGGTTTCTTTATCGGGACCAATTATATTTCTACTTACAATATTTTTAGATAATCTCTTAATGAAAGGAATATTGAAAATGTGAAGTAATAGAAACAAAATTCTCTTAAAGAGGAATAAAAATTTATGAACTCCCATATAGACTTCGATATTTGGAATTCCAGTTGAGATATGAGCGGTAAAAACATCGCCCCACGGAATGGAAATTCCATAAAGTGAAAATTCTTCTCGAAGAACTTTTACATTGAATTCACCAATAGGCGAATCGATTACTTTTCCATTTCTTCTAACCTTCCCTTTGCCGCTGATAAACTCAAGCGATGTAAGAGTAGTTCCGCGTGAAATTCCCCCTTTTCTATTAACAAATCCAAGTTTAAGTTTAACTGCATCGGGCATCTGTTCACTCAATCTTTTGGCAAGGCAATCAGTTGGGATGACATCGAATCCCGCACCGGGTAAAATAACAATACCACTCTCTTTAGCTCTATTATTACACCCAAACGCATAGGCAAATGCAGGTATTTCACCGGTTATATCAATGTAATTTGTTTTAGTCGCCAGACAATAATCAATCATATCTTTAGCTGTGTACTTAAAAGGTCCTGCACAATTAATTAATGTATGAATATCCTGAAGAGAATTTTTTGATTCATTGTCATAATTAAGATCGATAACCCTGTAATAGCACGAAAATTTTTCAGCAACACTTCGAATGGACTCCAAATTTCTTCCGGCAAGAATCGGTTTTATACCACGTGCAATTAACTCCTCAATAATCAGCTGAGCGGAGTAACCGTTTGCGCCGTAAACCATTAATTTATTTGTAAATGAATCCAATTTCTTCCTCGTAAAATAGAACGCGGATGACGCGGATTTAGCGGATCATCGCTGATTTTAAAAAATATTTAGCAGGTATTTAGCTATTTCTTTTTATAAAAACAATCTTAGGGAGGATCTGATTCTGTTGTTTTTTATTATGAGATAAAAAGAATAAATAATATAGAGCGGTTAATCCGATACCAAAGAAAGCAGAATAGAGTTCTGCAAGTTTATAATCAGAAAAAATAGATGTGCCAAGGAAAATTCCAATGAGCAGAATTATTAGAGGTATGCCGTATAAATTAAATGATGCCGCTAAAACAGATTTTCCTTTTATCTCTATTCTAACATTATCACCCACATTAGCACCAATCGAGTTATTAACTCGCAAAACATTCCGGTCATCTTTATTCGGTTTACAGATAATTTTTGCAGAGCATTCCTCACAGTTTTGCGCAGGAAATACTTCTACTTCTGCATTACCGTTTTCCTTAGAAACAACTATTCCCTCTTCAATTAAAATTTCTTCCATCAATTCACCGGAATATCTTTTCCGCCAATTTTCTGTATAGCGCCAGTGCTACATTTTTCAAATGGAATTTTGCTATCATCAAGTTTATCGTAATTAATAACTCCAAGATTATTAATCATTTCTATTCCGCCATCGGATTTACGGGCACATATTCCGCATCCAATACATGCAACCGAGCAAACTTCTTTTGACCGTTTGGGATCGTCCTGGTTCTTACAAAATACAAATACATTTCTATCGGCCGGATGCATTTCAATTATATTCCGCGGACAAGCTTTAACACAAATTCCGCATCCGGTACAAATTTCTTCTATTACTTCCGGTAGTCCGTTTTCGTTCATTATCATCGCACCGAAGGGACACGCTTCAACGCAATCGCCGCCTCCGAGACATCCGTAGAAACACAATTTATCGCCGCCGGAAACAAGAGCCATAGCTTTACAGCTAATAGGACCATAATACTCAGTCTTTTTTTTAACAGCTTCGCTATTACCACCGCGGCATAAAATTTTAGGAATCATTTTAATAGCAGTTCCGGTTTCTACACCAAGGATTTCCGCAATTAATATGGCAGTTTCCTCACCTCCTACCGGGCATCCAGTTGGTAAAGCTTTTCCATCAACAACTTTTACTGCAAAGTCGTAACAACCGGCGCTTCCGCATCCGCCACAGTTTGCATTTGGAAGAACATTATTTACTTTTCCGATTAACGGATTTTCTTCGACACGTAATTTTTTATCTGCGAATGCAAGTCCGCTTGCAAAAATAAATCCAAGTCCCCCCATTGTTGCGATCGCAATAATTATAGTAAGTTCCATTTATTTCCTCACTAAATATTTTTCGAAACCAGATGATTGATAAATTGTTCCTGTAGTATCAACAATAATTCCTTCAACGCCATTTAATTTTTCAATTAATTCCATTCCCTTTTTAGGACCAAGGATAAAGACTCCGGTTGATAGTGCGTCAGCAAGTAAAGCTTCTTTTGCAATTATAGTAACGGCTTCGCACTCATTAGCTGGGTAGCCCGTTAAAGGATTAAGTAAATGAGAATATCTTTTTCCTTCTTTCTTAAAAAACTGTTCATAATCTCCTGATGTAGAAACACCCATTCCGTTTACATTAATTGCCCCAAGCAATTCATTTTGTTTGCGCGGATGTTGAATTCCAATTTTCCAATTTTCACCGCGAGCAAAAACTTCCCCGCCAACATTTATTAAGTATTCTTTTATTCCGTAATTAGAAAGAATATTTGCAACCTGATCAGCAGCATAACCCGGAACAATAGCATTAAAACTTATTTTAACAGACTTTGGTTTTACTACAATGTTTCCTTCAAGTAGTTGAATATTTTTCCATCCGATTTTCTTTAGCGCTTCATCAACCTGACTTTTGGATGGTAATTGCGGCGAACCTTTTTCAAAACCGATCACATCTATAAGATTTCCAATTGCCGGATCGAAAGCTCCTCCGGTTAATTCCCAGATTTCATCGCATCGTTTTAACATAGTAAACATTTCCGAGTCCACAATTATTTCATCTGCATCTGTATTGTTTAATTGCCACATGGGGTTGCCGGTCATGTATGTGGAGAATAACGTATCGAGCCGCTTAACTTCCTGGAACGATGTATGAATTGCTTTATCTGCTGTAACAGAATTAACTCCCCGCACCTGAACTTCAACAGTACTGCCCATAATAATAGCTGTGCGCTTTACTGTTTCGTTGCTGCTGCAGGAAATCAAACCAATTAATAATAGTATGTTTACAAAATTTCTTTTCATGTGTTGTGTTAAGTTTTTATTCAATTCATCAAATCATTCCGGCAAAGCCCATAAAAGCCAATGCGAGCAAACCGGCAGTAATAAGTGTAATCGGTACACCACGGAAAGGTTTAGGTACATCGGTTAATTCAAGTTCTTCTCTAATTCCCGCCATTATAAAAAGCGCCATAGTAAATCCCGCACCAGCACCAAGTCCGAAAATTATACTTTGTATTAAAGAATACTCTCTCATCGATAATAGCAAAGCAAGTCCAAGTATAGCACAGTTGGTTGTAATAAGCGGAAGAAATATTCCGAGTGCTCTGTATAATGGTTGACTTACTTTCTTTATGACCATTTCAACAAATTGAACCAGTGATGCAATAACAAGAATGAACGAGGGTATCTGCAAAAACTCTAATTTGAATGGAACAAGAATAAGGAAATACAAAATCCAGCTTACTATTGCAGTAAGAACCATTACAAATGTTACAGCCATTCCCATTGAAATTGCTGAAGAAGTTTTATTCGATACTCCAAGAAACGGACAGATGCCCAAGAAGAGAGAGAGAACAAAATTATTTACTATTGCAGCCGATAAAAATATTAATAGCAGATCCATTCTATGCCTCCTGTCCTTTTACTTCAACATCACTTTGCGAATTGCGGTATTTTTGAATCAGTTCCTGTTTTTCAATTCTCTTTTTTCTATCGACATAAAAATTTGCAAGACCCATTAAAAGACCAAGTGTTAAAAATGCACCGGCCGGTAAAATCATTATCAACCATGGTTCAAATCCATTTGGTAGAACTTGATAGCCGAGTAATGTTCTCGAGCCGATTAACTCCCGTATTCCACCCATAACTACCAGAGCAATTAAAAATCCTGTTCCATTGCCAAGTGCATCGAGGAATGAGCGGAATGGAGAATTTTTTGATGCAAATGCTTCTGCACGTCCAAGTATAATACAATTAACAACAATCAATGGAACAAATGGACCCAAAGCTTTGCTAAGAGCCGGAAACTGTGCCTTCATAACTAAATCTGCAATTGTAACAAACGTTGCTATTACAACAATAAATGCAGCTATTCTAACCTGATTAGGAATTAATTTTCTAATTGAAGATATAAGTAAACTGGAGAAGACCAGAACAAATGTAGTTGCGAGTGCCATTGCAAGTCCATTCATTACAGAAACCGTAACGGCTAAAGTAGGACACATACCAAGTACTTGCTTAAAAACCGGATTGATCTCCCAGAGACCTTTTACATATTCATAACCTAATGTTTTGTTCGATTTCATAACGCACCTTTTTCTTTTAACGCTCTGGCTTTTTCCAATCCGGAATTAATTATTGCTACAACCGATTTGGAAGAAATTGTTGCTCCGGTAATTGTTTGAATTTCATTCGGGTGTTCCGGCGCTTTCCCTTTTACCCAGTTAATCTGAGGTGAAGTTTGTAAACCTTTAAATTGATCTTTGAAAGGTTCTTCTGTTATCTTAGTTCCGAGTCCCGGTGTTTCTACCTGTTCCAATATTTCTATCATTTCTATTTCCGATAAATCCTTATTCAATCCGGTCATAATTTTTACTTTTCCCTGGAATCCATTTCCGGCAGAAACTAACGAGTAGCCAACAAGATTCTTATTTTCATCAAACACTTTATATATTTCTATTTCCGGACTTTTAACAGCTTCGTAGGATTTTCCATTTGGTTGAACAAGAAAGATCGCTTTTTCAGTTTCAGCTTTTTGATTAGCAACAATCAGTGGGTAAGCCCAGTTATTTACTTCCGATAACAATCCGCCGGCAATAATACCTATTATTGTAAGTGTTGCAATCATGTGAATTACTTTTCTCATTTCCCCTCCCCAAATATTTTTGGGTAAGTATAACGATTAATAATCGGTACAACAGAATTCATAATCAGAATAGCATACATAACGCCTTCAGGTAAACCACCAAAAATTCTTATTACAACTACAAGAAGCGCAATTCCTAATCCGAAGATCCACATACCCTTTGATGTAAGCGGAGATGTTACCCAATCGGTTGCCATGAAAAATGTTCCAAATAAAAATCCGCCGGCAAAAATCTGAAATAGCGGATTGGGATATTTAACAGGATCGATAACCCAGAAAATACCGGCAAAAAATATCATCCCTAAAATCATTGCAAGTGGAACACGGTAATTAACTACACCTACGGCTATAAGAAAAATACCGCCGATTAAAATTGCCAATGCCGATGTTTCGCCTAATGAACCGCCGATGTTTCCAATGAACATTGGCTGAATACTTGTAAAGACTTTATCGAATTTGTAAGCAGCAAGCGGAGTAGCGCTTGTAACTGTATCTACTGCAAAATTTGGTTTTGTCCATGTAGTAATTGCTACCGGGAAAGCAGCTTGTAGAAATGCTCTTCCAACAAGAGCCGGATTGAAAATGTTATAACCCAATCCACCGAATATTTCTTTACCTACAGCAATTGCAAAAACAGCACCTATAGCTGTTGATGAAAGAGAAAAGTTTGGAGGTAAAATAAGTCCTAATAAAAGTCCAGTTATAACAGCGCTTCCATCCATTACTGTAATTTTTCTCTTTCTAAGTTTCTTGATCAAAAATTCTGTTGCAACACAAAACACAACGCTTGTTAAAACAATAACAAGCTGATATGGACCAAAAAAAATCACCGCTGATATTAAAGCCGGAAGTAATGCAATAACTACGAACCACATTGCTTGTTTTGTTGACCATCGCGAATGAACATGCGGCGAACTTGTAAGTTCTAATTTGTAAGAAGGATTAACAGTATTTGTTTCCATATTATTTTTTATTTGTTCCTTTAATTATAAGCCGGATATCTTTAAAAATAATTTTTATGCCGATTCTCTTTCCCTTTGGAGAGCCAAAACTCTCTGCTTCCCAAATCGTATCCATTGAACCAGCGGAAGATTCGCCGGACATGTATAAGTGCATGTTCCGCATTCCATACAAACTGTTATACCAAGCTGTTCTGCATCATCAAATTTTTCAAGTGATGAAAGTCGTGCTAGTTTTGTTGGAATTAAATTTAGAGGGCACACATCAACACATTTACCGCATCTTAAGCATGGTGATTCTTCGTGATTATTAATCTCATCTTCGGTTAAGACTAAAATTCCAGATGTAGCTTTCATAACAGGAGCTGAAAAATCATACTGAGCAACACCCATCATCGGACCGCCAACAACAACCTTAACAGCGTTCTCTTTTACACCACCGCAATAATCTAAAATATCTGCAAGAGGAGTTCCTATTGGAACAATTAGATTCTTCGGCTGATTAATTCCCATTCCCGATACTGTAAGTGCTGCAGTTAACTGCGGTTCGCCTTTAACAACTGCATCGTAAATTGCAATTGCGGTTCCAATGTTTTGAATTACTGCACCAACATCAAAAGGAAGTTTGCCAGGAGGAACTTCTTTACCGGTAACTGCTTTTATCAACATTTTTTCTGCACCTTGAGGATATTTCGTTTCAAGAACTTCAATCGAAATATCAGGGTAGTTTTTTACTGCTTCTTTTAATTTATTAATAGCTTCCGGTTTATTGTTTTCGATTCCAATTGCACCTTTTGCAACTCCAACAGCTTTCATTATCAATCTAAGACCTGTAATCAAATCATCTGTTCTTTCGATCATATAGCGATAATCGCGAGTAAGGTAAGGTTCACATTCACAGCCATTTATTATCACCATCTCAATTTTTTTATCAGCTGGAGGGGAAAGTTTAACATAAGTTGGAAATGCAGCCCCGCCCTGACCTACAATCCCCGCAAGCTTAACGCGTTCTCTTATTTCTTCAGCAGATACTTTTTCCGGATCGAGTGATGGCATTAATACAATATCATTTGTTTCATTTGCTTCAATTATTATTGCGTCTTTTGGAAAACCGGCAACATTGGCGCCTGAGGAAATTTTAGATACTTTTCCAGAAACCGGACAATGAACCGGAGCCGAAATGAATCCATCCTGTTCAGCAATGATCTCCCCGGCTTTAACTTCGCTTCCCTTTTTTACAATCGGTTTAGCCGGTTTACCAAGGTGCTGGGTTAATGGAATAATTATTTGTTTAGGATTCGGCATCACTTCAAAAGGAAGGTTTTCGGTTAATTCCTTTTGTTCATTCGGGTGAACGCCCCCTTTGAAGGTTTTTGTATGATTCATCAATATCATGTAAAATCTCTTGTTTGAAATTAGAATCTACTTATGACATATTTTGTGCCAAGGCATTTCAAAAAAATTGAGAATTATTGAAAGAAAGATCGGCTTATTAGTGATTTTTGAAAGCTCAATTAAAAGCCTGAACTGAATTATAAATTATGTTATCAAAATTGGAAAAGATCGGTTAATTATTGAGAAAATAAAGATAAGAGGTTATTATAACCTAATTGGCAACTTGAAGTGAATAAGCTTCCTTTAAAGGGGATTTTGTTCGAACCAAAATCTTATTTTCCAAATTTTTGAATCGGGCTTTAATTCCAATTGATGAGATATCGATTAAAAAATATCCCGGGACAGATTGATCCTCTCCATCAACTGAAGCACCTGCATTGATAAATTTTATTCCATGCCTGGTATATTTTTTTATTTCATGGCTATGACCGTGCAGAATCAGATCAGTATTATTCTTAACAAATAATTTCATCAGCCGTTTTTTTCTTCTGAGTTTCATTGTAAAATTTTCCAACCGGCTCCAAATTGCATGCTCAGAACTCTTTGATGAGATATTATTCTTATAGAAATGATGATGTATTAAAACCAATTTTATTTTGCCTGATAATTCTTGCAGATCAAATATTTTCTGGATTTCACCAATCTGCTCTTTAGATACATAACCGTTCGATGCAAAAGGATTTCTTAATTTGGAATATTTATCTACCGAATTGATTCCGATAATTGCTACCTCTCCCAGATCCTTTACATAAGGAAAAACCGACTTGTTTGATGGCGAGAAAGTATTTTCAAAAAGTTCTTCGTAGTAATTAACAAACTTTCTCACCTTATCCTTAAAATCTACCCGAACACATCTGGAAGGGAAATTAATGATATCGGCTGCGGTTTGAACTCCGCCGAAAATATCATGATTACCTATTACAATTGAAGTTCTCTCCGCAGATAACAGATCGTTTTCTTTTAAGATTTTTCTGAACCAGAGGAAATCTTCTTCTCTTGAATTATCCGAAATATCACCTGTAACAACAAGATGATCCACCCCGGATGATGCAATTTGTTTAATCAATCTTTTTATACGGGAAAGATTATTACGTTTGTAGTTGAAGCAAATATGTAAGTCGGATATATGTGCTATCTTCATAAAAAGAGAATAAAAGGATATTCTAACATACAAACAGAATATTAAGAGAATGTGAACTTAATGTTAAGTTAGTATTAAGAACTTAATTGACTTTTTAATTTTTCTTAACAATTATTTAACCGGAAATTTAAATTTCTTTGAAGTTTTGAGCATAACTTTTTCTTAATTTAGTATACAAAAGAATTAGGGTAAAAATGGCAAAGAAAAAAATCCTGTTTATATGCGGTTCTTTAAATCAAACTTCTATGATGCATCAGATTTCCCGGAATTTCCAGGATT
>CAZEBL010000017.1:0-21446 GCA_964510325.1 uncultured Melioribacter sp.
AATAATTCAGTAAAGATGATTTTCCGACATTTGGTTTCCCAACAAGGGCGACATTTACACCATCTTTAATTATTCTACCGAACGAATAGCTTGACAATAAGCTATCAATTTCATCTTCAATTCTATTAATATTATTTAGCACTTCTTTAATTGATAAGAATTCTAGATCTTCTTCGGCAAAATCCAATTCCAGTTCGATTAATGAAGAAGTATTTACTAACAATTCTCTTAGTTGATCAACTTTTTGAGAAAGGAATCCATCCAGTTGGTTTCTAGCCCCGCGCAAAGAAGCTTCTGTATTAGAGTTGATTATATCGGCAACCGCTTCAGCTTGTGCGAGATCCATTCTACCGTTTAGAAATGCACGTTTTGTGAATTCTCCTGGCTCTGCAAATCGAACATCATTTTCTATTAATAGTGAAATTATTTTTTGAGTAATGAGGGGACTCCCATGAGTACTGATTTCTACAGAATCTTCACCAGTATATGAATTTGGAGCCCGGAATACCGATACAAGTACATCGTCAATCAAATGTTCCTTATCGAATATTTTTCCATAGTGAATAGTATGGCTGGCAGCATCTTTAATCGGCTTTTTACCAAAAAATATTTTATCGATGGCAATAAAACTATTTGGCCCGCTAATTCGTATAATTGAAATCGCACCAATCCCAGGTGGAGTAGCAAGTGCAACAATAGTATCTTCGTTTTGTGATAGTAAATGTTTCATATAAATTTCTTTTGAGGAAGCAAAATTATGATAATTGATTTCCACTAACAAGAAATCGACTTAACTGATTCCGAGAACATTATAATTTGTATAAATATAATTAAAATCAAATTAATTCATATATTTGTTATTTATTATGAAACTTTTAATGATTATCTTTTGTATGAATGCTAATTTAACAACACAAAATTTTGGTAAAATACAATGGCATACAATTTTAATAAATTTACTGTCAAAGCTCAGGAAACGATTCAGAACGCAATTGAGATTGCACAGAATTATAATAATCAAATAGTCGAGCCAGAGCATCTGCTTGCCGCTATCCTACAAGACGATTCGAATGTTGCTTATTCAATAATTCAAAAAACGGGTAGTAATAGAAATCAACTTAAAATAAAAATCGGTGAGCTTCTTGAAAGACTTCCTAAGGTAACGGGGGCTGGAATTGGGAATCAACAATTATCGATTAACACTGCAAAAGTATTTGATGGTGCAGCAGAAGAAGCTAAAAACTTAAAAGACGAATATGTTTCTAATGAACATATTTTGTTAGCATTAAGCGAAGATAAAACCTCGGTGGGAAAACTCTTAAATGAAAATGGTATTAACCGAAACGTAATACTTACAGCATTAAAAGATATTAGAGGAACACAAAGAGTAACTACGCAAAACCCCGAAGACACATACCAGGCATTAAAAAAATATGGAAGGAATTTAAATGATCTGGCCAAATCTAGTAAGCTTGATCCGGTGATCGGTCGCGATGAAGAAATTCGAAGAGTATTGCAAGTTCTGTCCAGAAGGACCAAGAATAATCCAGTATTGATAGGTGAACCCGGCGTAGGTAAAACAGCAATTGCAGAAGGAATTGCACATAGGATAGTTTCCGGGGATGTTCCTGAAACTTTAAAGACAAAGATAATAGTTGCCCTTGATATGGGTGCTCTGGTTGCTGGGACTCAATTCCGCGGACAGTTTGAAGAACGTGTAAAAGCTGTTGTAAAAGAAGTTCAGGAATCTGAAGGAGAAATAATTTTATTCATTGACGAACTTCATCTCCTTGTTGGTGCCGGCAAAACAGAAGGGGCAATGGATGCGGCAAACATTTTAAAACCAGCACTTGCGCGCGGAGAGTTACATGCAATAGGTGCCACTACACTTGATGAATACAGAAAATATATAGAGAAAGATGCCGCTCTCGAAAGAAGATTTCAGCCAGTACTTGTTTCTGAACCGAATGAAGAAGATTCTATTTCCATTTTGAGAGGATTGAAGGACCGATATGAAATTCATCATGGTGTAAGAATTACGGATGGGGCCATTGTTGCAGCCGTTCAACTTTCAAACCGTTATATAACCGATCGGTTTCTTCCGGATAAGGCGATTGATCTTATTGATGAATCGGCTTCCAAATTAAGAATTGAAATCGACTCAATGCCAGAAGAGCTTGATGCGGTTGAACGTAAAACCAAGCAGCTTGAAATTGAACGGGAGGCATTAAGGCGAGAGAAAGATTCGGAATCGGCTTCCCGGTTAGAAGACTTGCAAAAGGAATTAGAAGAGCTTCAGGAAGAACGTAATAGATTAAAAAGTCATTGGTTGCTCGAAAAAGAAAAAATACAAAAGATTCGATCGATGAAAAGTGAAATAGAACGTGCAAAAACAGAAGCGGATCATTTTGAAAGAGAGGGTAACTTTGGTAAGGTTGCAGAAATTAGATATGGACTTATTAACGAACTTGAAAGGAAATTAAAAAAGGAAACAGAGGAATTAGCAGCGATTCAAAAAAACAATAAAATGTTGAAAGAAGAAGTTGATGCAGAAGATGTTGCAGAAGTTGTTGCCAAGTGGACTGGTATTCCGGTAAGCAAAATGCTGGAAAGCGAAAAGAGCAAATTACTCCGCCTAGAAGAGGAACTTCATAAAAGGGTAGTGGGGCAAGAAGATGCTGTTGCCGCTGTATCAAATGCAATCAGAAGATCGCGTGCCGGGCTTCAGGATGCAAACCGCCCAATAGGCTCATTTATTTTTATAGGAACAACCGGAGTGGGGAAAACTGAGCTTGCAAGAGCACTTGCAGAATTTTTATTTGACGATGAACATGCAATGATAAGAATTGATATGAGTGAGTATATGGAAAAGTTTTCTGTCTCAAGGTTAATTGGTGCGCCTCCAGGATATGTCGGATACGATGAAGGCGGGCAACTTACTGAAGCAGTTAGACGGCGACCCTATTCTGTGGTACTGCTTGATGAAATTGAAAAAGCTCATCCGGATATTTTTAATGTTCTACTTCAGGTTCTTGATGATGGACGACTAACTGATAATCAGGGTCGAACGGTTGATTTCAAAAACACAATCATAATAATAACTTCAAACTTAGGATCTCATCTTATTCAAGAAAAACTATCTTCCATTGACGAGAATAACTTTGATAATATAATGGGAGAACTAAGAATTGTATTAACGGAATTGCTTAGAAAAACAATTAGACCGGAATTCTTAAACCGTATAGATGAAATCGTTCTGTTCAAGCCATTGTTAAGAAATGAAATAGAAAAAATAATTGATTTACAATTACAGAAGGTCGGCAAAATGCTTGCAGAAAAAGGATTGCAACTGGAAATTGAAGAGGGTGTTAAAGATTTCTTGCTTCAGCATGGTTACGACGTTACTTATGGAGCCCGTCCTTTAAAGAGAACTATTCAAAGATATTTGATAAATCCGCTTTCTGCAGAACTGCTGATGAACAAATATGATGCGGACGATACAATTATTATTAGATATCCCGGGGGAGGAAAACTGAGTTTCCAAAAAAGAGTATAGGCAATCTCTTAAATAATTTTCTTCTGATCTAAAATTCAGTTTGTAAAACTTTATTTATCAATTTGGTATTTTTGCAACATAATTTTTCTAATTGATTTAAGGAGAATGTAATGCACGAAAAAAGTCAGGTTCTATTGAACAAAGCAGTCGCCGATGAATTACACGCAGTACACCAGTATATGTATTTCCATTTTCACTGCGATGACCAGGGCTATGATCTTTTAGCAAACTTATTTAAGAAAACTGCAATTGAAGAGATGCTTCACATCGAAAAACTTGCCGAGAGAATTTTATTCCTTAAAGGTGAAGTAGAAATGGTTTCCGCATATCCCGTTGAAAAAATTCATGATGTAAAGGGGATGTTGAAAAAAGCCGCTCAAATGGAACATGAAAGCGCAAAAGAATACAACCTGTGGGCAAATGAATGCTCGGCGAATGCGGATTCTGTATCCAAACAATTATTTGAAGCTCTTGTTGCTGATGAAGAGCGTCATTTCGATCAGTTTGATGTAGAATCAGAAAATCTTGAAAAATTCGGTGACCGGTATCTTGCACTTCAATCAATTGAAAGGAGTAAAGTACGCGGTGCTGCAACCGGTGGAACTGCTGAATAGAATTTCGAATAACAATATGAGCGGAATTGATAAATTTGAATTCCGCTCTTAACATTCTTGTCAAATTGTCTTCATCATCAAAATAATATTTCACCTTATTTCAATTAATAACCATATCTTTAAACAACTATTTTTTAAGGAATTGTAATGCTCACCTTTGAAGAGATGGGGATAAGTAAAAACGTGGTTGAAGCAGTAAGAGAACTTGGCTTCGATAATCCAATGCCAATTCAGGAAAAAGTTATTCCGCATTTAATGCAACCGGAGTTTGATGATCTGGTAGCCCTAGCGCAGACCGGCACCGGAAAAACTGCCGCTTATGGATTACCAATAATCGAAAAAACAGATCCTTCATTAAACAAAATTCAATTTTTAATTTTGAGTCCAACACGAGAATTATGTTTACAAATATCCGACGACCTTGCAAGCTTTGCTAAATATATTCCACAAATAAAAATTGCTGCAGTCTTTGGCGGTTCAAGCATAGAAAGACAAATCGAAAAAATCCGTAAAGGAGTTCATATAATTTCTGCAACCCCGGGAAGGTTGGTTGATTTAATAAATAGAAAAATTGTAAACCTTTCTTCGATTAAAATAGTAGTTCTTGATGAAGCAGACGAAATGTTAAGTATGGGATTCCGTGATGATCTTGAATCGATTTTAGAGAGAACTCCTAAGGGAAAGAATACGCTTCTTTTTTCTGCAACAATGCCTTATGAAGTTGCTTCAATAGCTAAAAAATATATGATTAACCCCATGGAAATATCGGTTGGCAAACGAAATGCCGGGGCAGAGAACGTTGAACACATCTGTTATCTTGTTAATGCCAAAGAAAGATATTTGGCACTGAAAAGAATTGTAGATTATAATCCGGAGATTTATGGAATAGTATTCTGCCGAACCAGAAAAGAAACTCAGGAAGTTGCAGATCAGTTAATGAAGGATGGCTATAATGCCGACGCGTTGCACGGAGATCTTTCCCAGGCACAGCGCGATCTTGTGATGAATAAATTCAGAATTAAACATCTTCAGCTGCTTGTTGCAACCGATGTTGCTGCCCGCGGTCTTGATGTTGAAAACCTTACTCACATTATCAATTATAACCTTCCCGAAGAATTAGAAATTTATACTCACCGGAGCGGTAGAACCGGGCGTGCCGGTAGAAAAGGAATTTCAATTGCAATTGCAGGATTAAAAGAAAAGAGCAAAATATTTCAGATCGAAAAACAATTGAATAAAAAATTTGTATTTCTACCTGTTCCATCAGGTAAAGAAATTTGTGAGAAACAATTGTTACATTTAATAGACCGTGTTGAAAAAGTCGAAGTCGATTATTCACAAATTGATCCTCTTCTGCCCGATATCTTTAGAAAGCTTGAATGGCTGGATAGAGAAGAACTTATCAAAAAATTTGTCTCTGTTGAATTCAACAGGTTTTTAGATTATTATAAAAATGCTATCGATCTAAACTCCCCTCAAGAATTCAAAAAAACCGGTAAGTCAAAAGGGGAAACATCTAATTTTACACGGTTCTTTATTAACCTTGGAAGAACCGATGATCTTAGACCAAATTCACTTATGGGGCTAATAAATGAATTCACAGGAATAAATGATATCGAAATAGGAAAGATTGAACTGCTTAAAAATTTCTCATTCTTCGAAGTCGATTCCGATTTTGCAGATAAGGTATTCAATGCTTTTAAAGATAAAAGCTACAAAAAAAGAAAAATAGTTCTTGAAATAGCAACTTCGAGAGGAAAAACTGATCGGCCCGATAAAAGAGAAAAATTCAAAGATCGAAGTAAATCCAAGGAAAAATCTTTCGGCAGAAGTAATAAGAAAAAGTCCTACATTTCAGAAAACAGAGAACTTAAAAGGAAACCCGTAAAGGATTTTAATCGGAGCAGAAAGTAAAGG
The DNA here is from genome assembly GCA_964510325.1 of uncultured Melioribacter sp. Classification (GTDB taxonomy): domain Bacteria; phylum Bacteroidota; class Ignavibacteria; order Ignavibacteriales; family Melioribacteraceae; genus DSXH01. The sequence goes on from CAZEBL010000017.1 coordinate 6,088, forward strand.
AAAAAACAACTTTAAAGGCATCGAAAAGAGAATTTTATTAGTACAAAAGAAAAAATAAAAAAATTTTAATTCAAGTCTTTTTTTCTATTAAAACAATTCCTATTTTCAGATCAGTAAATTCCAGTCTTTACAATTTTAGTTTCATTAAATACAGATACAAAATGTAAAAAAACGGGACTAATGATAAATAAATATTTCTACTTTTATCTCTTAACTGTAGTCTTGTTAGTTTTATCGGGCTATTCCAGCGCCCAGAACAAAGAACCATTAAAGCCAATCTTTACAACAACACCCCCCATTATTGATGGTCAATTAGACGATGCCGTCTGGGAAAACGCTCCCAAAGTTTCCGAGTTCAAAACATTCACACCCGATTTCGGAAAAGAGCTATCTGAAAAAACAATTGTTTACATGGCTTACGATAAGGAGAATATTTACTTTGCTTATAAATGTTATGATAGTCAGCCGGATAAGATAAGGGCAACTGTAACTTCCCGGGATAATATAAGGTCTGAAGATTGGATATGTATTAACCTCGATTCTTTCAACGACCAACAAAGTCTTTACGCGCTTTATGTCAATCCTCTTGGCATTCAGGAAGATAGCAGATTTATAGGAAACACAGAAGATACAAGCATAGACCTAATTTGGTATAGTGCCGGAAAAATTAATTCCGATGGATATTCAATTGAGATAAAATTACCATTAAAAAGTTTGCGTTACTCTAATACAAATCCAGTTCAGATGTCGGTTTTTTTCGAAAGAAGAATAAGTAGAACATCTGAGCAGGGAAGTTTTCCGGCAATGGACCCAGCAAAAGGATATGCATTCTTAACACAGATGCAGCCTATTTTTTATTATGATGTTGAACACTACGCACTAATTGAGTTACTCCCGGCAATTACTTACGGACAGAAACATACTAACGTTAATGGAAAACTAACATCTGAAGAGGTTAATCGCGATATAAGTTTAACATTGAAATACGGATTAACATCGGATCTTATTTTAGATGCAACATACAATCCGGATTTTAGTCAGATTGAAGCTGATGCCGGTCAGGTGGATATTAATTTACGATACAATATATTCTACCCGGAAAAGCGCCCATTCTTCCTCGAGGGAAAAGAAAATTTCGGATTGGCTGCTACATCAATTAATGAGGTTGATCCTATTTACTCGATTATTCATACTAGAAATATTATAAATCCAATCGCCGGAATAAAGTTGGTCGGTAAATTAAATGAAACAAATACAATCTCTGCTATATACTCCATTGATGAGCAAACTGATATCCCTACCGGCAAAGAAAAGAATTACCATTTTCCAATTATACGTTATAAACATAATTTAAGTGATGACGGATTTATCGGTGCAACAATAGCATCTAAAGAACATGCGGATAACTTTAGCAGAATTGCGGGTGTCGATGGTCAGATTAGACTTACACAAGCAAGCAGATTCGAATTTAATGGAATACTTTCTCAGTCAAAATTAACAAGCACATCAGATAGAAATTTTGGTAATACCTTTGGATTAAGATACATCTCCGGGTCAAGAGATCTCGATATGGATTATGCAATAAAAAATGTATCTGAAGATTTCAGAGCCGATATGGGTTTCATCAGAAGAGCCGGAATTACAGCTTTTTCAGGATTAATAAAACCGAAATTCTATCCTGAAGTTGCATCTATTCAAAGAATTGATGCCGAATTATTCTCTGCACAGACAAAAGATAATACCTATAATATGTGGGAAACAAACAATTATGCAGCGGCTACAATGTTTTTTGGTGGTAGTTTTAATATTAGAATAAAATACTCATACGCTACAGAAATATTTCTTAATCAGAGATTCAAAACTGGTGGTTTCAGTGTTAATGCCGGAGGTCTTGTTTCCAACATATTAAATTTTGCAGTAATATATAAGAGATTAAATTCTATCTACTATTCAAGTTCCCCTTTTCAGGGTTACAGTAACATTATTCAGGTTATTGCTATTATTACGCCATCTGAAAAATTCTCTTCTCGTATTGATTTTATATTCAGCGATTTTAAACGCGAATCCGACGATAAACTTTTATATGAATACCCGATTACACGTATCCGTTTAACTTATCAAATGAATAAATACCTCTTCCTGAGAGGAATAGCAGAATATAACAAGTACCGGCAACAGCTTTTAACCGATTTTTTAGCTTCGTTCACTTACATACCGGGAACCGTCTTACATTTTGGATACGGATCGATATACCAGAAAACCGAATGGGTTAATAATGCTTACATACAAAGCGATAATTTTTTAGAAATGAAACGCGGGTTTTTCTTTAAAGCATCTTACCTGTGGCGGCTGTAAACCATTCAATCAATTATCTTCCAAATAAAGTTTGCGTTTCTTTTTTTTTAAATAAACACTGTTTCTTATTTTAACTACACGAAAAAAAATAATACTGGCATTAATGGGATTCATGCGGTTCAACCTCATCGTAAAGTACTTTTTACTAATCAATTTGATTCTTGGTCTTCACTCAATAGTCGCACAGAATAAATTAACTAGAGCAGTGAAAGTAAACGAAGCTCCTGTAATTGATGGATTACTTAACGACAATGTGTGGGTAAAGAGTATTCCCGTAAACGATTTGTTGCAACAGGAACCTGCGCCCGGCAACGCCCCTTCATTAAAAACAGAATTTAGAATTATTTATGATAACGAGAATCTATATATAGGTGTAATGTGCTACGATGTCGAGCCAGATAAAATAATTGCTCGTGAAATGAAGTGGGACGGGTTCATTAGTGCAGACGATAATGTTAAAATAATCTTTGATACATTTAATGATGATAGATCCGCATACTGGTTTGGTACAAATCCTCTTGGAGCACAGAACGATGCTCTTCTTACCGGATTTGAAATGAGCGGATTTAACGAAGACTGGGACGGTGTGTGGGAAGTTGAATGTGCAATAACCGAAAATGGCTGGTGTGCTGAATTCAAATTTCCTTTCTCAACTTTTAAATTTCATGATAAACCAGAACAGGTCTGGGGATTTAATCTTCTTAGAGGAATAAGAAGGAATAATGAGGAAGTTCAATGGACCTCGATTGGTAAAAATCTTGGATTCCTTAAAATTGCCGAAGCAGGAGATTTAACAGGAATAGTAAATGTTAAAAGGGGAAATCCGGTTTATCTTATGCCATACCTTTCTACCGGAGCGCAGTTTGTAAATGGGAATAAAAAATATCTTGCAGAACCAGGCTTAGATATTAAATATGGAATTACAGAAACCCTTTCTCTTGATGTAACATTTAACACAGATTTTGCACAGGTTGAATCCGATAGAGCCCGAATAAACTTAACACGATTTCCATTATTCTTTCCAGAAAAGAGAGAGTTCTTTCTTGAAGGAAGAAAAACTTTTGATTTTAATCTGAGTGGAAATAATAATTTATTTTATAGCAGAAGGATCGGTATAAGTCGTAACCAGGAAGTTCCAATCATAGGCGGAGCTAAACTTGTAGGAAGAATCGGCAATTTTGAATTAGGTTTTATTGATATGCAAACTGCTCAGAAGGGAAGTGAGCCCTTCACAAATTATGGTACAGTAAGAGCTAAATATGATTTGTTAAATTCCTCTTATGCCGGATTTATGCTAACCAATAAACTTACTAATAAACAAACTCAAACTTCATTTGGGGGCGATTTCCATTTTTCATTCAACGATTTTTTAGGTGATAAGAATTTAGTAATTCATGCATCAGCGGCAAAGTCGGATTTACAGAGTAGTAATAAAAACTCCTGGGCTGGAAATTTTTATATCGATTATCCAAATGATTTGATAGATACATACCTTGGATATAGTTTTATTCAATCTGGCTTTGATCCTGAAATAGGATTTGTGTCAAGGCGCGGTTATCAGCGGTTGGTTTATAATCTGGATATTTCTCCACGTATCAACAGCGGAGGAATTAAAAAGCTTCAGTTCGAGCCGATAGAAAGCTCAATGACTTATAGTGGTAACGGTGTACTTCAATCAGCAGAATTTGCAGTTAGTCCATTAGGAATAGAATTTGATTCTGGTGATGAAATTGGGATTGGGGTTCATCGTGTGTTCGATAGACCTGATAGGGATTTTGAAATATTCGACAACACAACAATTAATACCGGAAGTTACTGGTACACAACTTATGGAATCGGTTTCGATTCCTCGCCTATGAGAAATATTTACGGAGAAGTAGATTTTGTAACGGGCGGCTATTATAATGGCACTAGATCCGAATTAGAAGCAAGTATTACATTTACTGCAAATAAAAATTTATCCCTTGGCGGAGATTTTACTTACAATCACATTAAACTCAATAATAACACTTTAAATACAAGCGAGATTGGCGGAAGGATTGCTTATACGTTCTCTAAACATCTTAATTCTTCACTGTTTACGCAATGGAACAACGAACAAAATGAAATGAATGTAAATTACCGATTCAACTGGAAACCCAAAATTGGAAGCGATCTATACATTGTAATTAATCAATTGTTTTCAACAAAGGATAAAATTCGTTCTAAAGATATTACCATACTTGCAAAATTTGTGTGGATGATGGTGATATAAAATAGCATGCTGAGCCCCAAAATGACACTGATTTAATCATAGAATATCCTCAGATCTATTAACTTTGTTTATGTCGGAATTTTACACTTGCTAAAAACAATTTCAAATCTTAAGTTACAAATGCCCTTCTACGATATGAGTTAAACCATAGGTTTAATTCTTACCGCTGTCTTTCAATGGTTGGATTGCCGAACTAAAAAGTTTGTTCTACAAACTAAAAAACAAAATCGTTTTCAATAAACATCATAAGAGGGGAAAATGAAAACCAATCTGTTATGCAAAATCATTTGCCAAATAACATTAGTGTTTTTACTCATTTCGAATTTATCTGCTCAAACAACAAAAGTTAAAGGAAAGCTATTGGATGTAAACGGCAATCCTTCAAAATATGCTCTGGTTGGAATAGTTGAAACTCCAGGAACTAACGGGAAAAATTTTGTTAGCACAGATAACAAAGGAAATTATTTTATTACATTAACAAAGCCGGGAGTTTCTTACCTACTTTTTAGCATTCCGAGCCATAGTGCAATTCAAGTTCCTGTCTTTAATACAAAAGACAAGGAGATTACAATTGATGTGCAACTATCACCTTACAAATATAAAGATACCTTCGATGATGTTAGTGTAGCCGGCAGTTTCAACGATTTTAATATTCTTTCACCGGAAAAAATGACAAAACTTGATAACGGTACTTATGTATTTGAAACAAAAACAGATCTAAAAGAAATTAAGTATCAGTTATGCAGAATAACTGCCAACAATAGAACTATTAACGCACCGGAATCATCCCGTTTTGAGCCCGATTCATCGGGTGATTATCGTTCTATTATGGAAGTTAAAAACGGAATTGTAAAAATAGTCTTTGATCCATCCAAATTATTAATCAGCGATAAATCTTTCAAAGTCGAGTTTACAAATGCCGAATTAGAAAAAAAATTTTTCCTGTATAGTGATGCCGCTAACAAGAAAATTAACGACGCTTCTCAGAAACTAAGGGAACATTTAACTCAAAATAAAAATAATATCGGATCTTTTCAGTATGACAGCGAAAATTATTTAACTGACCTTGTAGCAAAAATTGAGTCTGAACAGGATGATGATACGAAAAATTATTTGAAACTCATTTATGTTACATTTTCGCAGTTACGCGTTAAAGACTATGATTATGAAAAAGCAGAAAATTTTTACTTATCGGTTCAACCTGATAATATAGCGTGGGACTTAATGCCTACTGCATTTTCTGCATATTATTCACTTATTCCGCAACATAGATGGGAGAAAATCCAAGAAGATTTTCTTAAAAATTCAAAAAGTAAAACAATCCATCTTTCTATTTACCAACAAAAATTAGCAACTGCTAAGTTTTCAAATAATTCAGAAGAACTTAAAAAACTACACACCATGATTAATAACGATTATCCCGATGTGAAAGAAGCACAGGATATGCTTAAAAGATATCCCATTGAATCGAAAATTCAGATCGGTGCAGAAATTCCTGACTTTGAAGTAACTTCAATTGATAATAGTGAAGTAAAATATTCCAAGAATAGTATGCTTGGTAAAATTTATTTAATTGATTTCTGGGCTACATGGTGCGGTCCGTGTATTGGCGAAATGGAAAGCCTTCATAATGCTTATAAAAATTTTAAGGACAAAGGATTTGAAATACTTAGTCTTTCTCTGGATGCAGACGCAAATGATGTTGTTAAATTCAGAAACGGTCAGTGGAAAATGCCGTGGTTAAACAGTTTTATCGGCAACGCGGAGGGTAGAAAAATTGCAGAAAAATTTGAAGTAATCGGAATTCCAAAACCATTACTTATTAGTGCAGAAGGTAAAATTTTAGAAACAGAAAGTACACTAAGAGGAAGTAGTCTGGAAAAGACTCTCAAGAAATATTTTCCATAAAAACAGCAAATAAACTATTCATCAAAATATTACGGGGGTTAAATGAGAAAATGATACAGAACATTTTCAATAACATGGAGTTAATATGTATCGTTTATCATTAATAATTGTTTTTCTGTTTTCACAATTATTGTTTTCACAAAGCAGTGGTTCGCTTCAGATCAACGGCGGATTTATTTCCAAGAGAATGTCCTCTCTTGGATTAAATTCTTCTGTTCAGTACAATCATAAAATGGACGAGGGCTTAGAACTATACGGATATTTGGGTTATGCTGCATGGGACCTCTATAACATTACTATTGAGTTCAATCAAATTTATCACAAATGTCCTGTTGAAGATTCACATGATTTGGTTTCGGTATTTACAGGTGTCCGTAAATATTTCAAACAGACAAGTTGGTTCGAACCATTTTTAGAAATTGAGGCTGGTTATCTTTATTTGACTTATTATTCTTATAAATATTTCAGAGCTTCGAATACGGGTAATCAAATTGGATTTTATCCGGATTACGGTTCGTTAAAAGTCAACTTTGAACACTTATTCGGTGTTGGTTTGGGTGCGGGTATAATACATCCAATGAGCGGCGGATTGAGTATGGTGTTCTCTTATAAATTGAATACGTATATCAATAAATATTACAACGGTCTTTTTTCGAAGAGAGGAACATATTCACTCTTTAATGTTGGATTCAATTACAAGATTTAGACTGAAGTAATTGTTAATTATGTTTTAAAACCTTGTTGTTCTTTTAACATAATTTCTTGAACACAAAATAATCAGTTAATATCCGCTGGATCAGTTAAATCTGTGTGCCATTACTTATTAGATTTAATTTTGCAACTGTTTATTTCTTAAACGGAGATGATCGTCAGTGAAAACCGAAGTTCGAAACAACTACAACGTAATGCGTCTTCAGCAATGGCTCGATTACGAACTTTCCACCGGCGGTTTAATATTACTAATGTGGGCGTGGGGTTCCATATTACTATTACTGATAGTTGCAGCAATACTTTTTACGCCTTTCATGCTAAAAGTCCTTATTGAAGTAAGAAGATACAGTTGGATTACGTATTTCTTAATTATTGTTGTAATACCGCTTGTTATTTCCTTCTTATTCGATTCAGGTTCAACTTCTCGAGCCAGTTTTCAATACTTTTCGTTGGGCACATTCTACTTCTATTGTTTTACTCTTCGTCTTGCAATTAAAGAGTGGTAGTCTTCAACTAAATGAATCTCCACCGTTCACATCTGAGGACATTCCAATCACTTTTTTATACACAATTAAAAATTGATCTTGCAAAAACCAGTCCTATTACATAAAAATCAATCTCTCGTCTGGCATTTCAATTGATAAATAGGAGATTATCAATTAAGGGGGATAACCATGAAAAAAATATTTTTACAAACCTCACTTGCTTTAACTTTTCTTTTTATTACAGCATGTTCAACGCAAATAATTTTCAAAGCCGATCCATTAGACGAAAAAGAAGTTTACAATAGGAGAGAAATTGTAACCAAAGAAACTGATGAAGCTGTTGTTTCGGTTGAGTTTGACGGACAATCAGAAAATGATTTTGTTTTTTATGTTGAAATTGAAAACCGCTCGGATGAATTACTCACAATTAATCCGGTAAACATTTTTGCGGAAGCGGTTAAAAAAGACTTGAGTAGTATTGATAAAGACTTCGGTCCAATGTGGGCGGCTGATCCGAAAAGTGAAATCGCCAGAATAAATAAAGAAAAAGAGGGTCGGAAAACAATGCACTCTGTTACAACCGGTTTAAATGCGGCATTTACTTTGCTAAGCATTATTGGAACACTTTCGGATAAAGACACAGGACACGATGGGCATAAAGTTGTACATGATGTGGTTGTCTGGGCTGATAATCAGGTGAGAGAAGAGATTGATTACAGAGAATCAATGAAGCATCTTGAATCCCAGCGTAAATTCTGGAAGAATGAAGTGCTGAATTATACTGAATTGAAAAAGAATGAGCGAGTAGGCGGATTGGTTTTTATACCGTTCAACCCCAAAATAAAATACATGCGGCTAATTATTCCTGTTAATAATACAGATTTTGAATTTTACTATAAACAGGTTCGGGTTGACTGAGTTAAATCGGGATCAAGAGCATAAGCAAGATCATGGTCATTAACTTAAATGTGATCGTGATCTGCTTACTTTCTAAATAGTTTTTAAAGATTGCTCTCTAATTACTTCATTTCTTAAGTTTGCCTAACAATTTTTCTACTTAATGAAGACAATTTTATTACTCCTCACAATTGCAACCGGTATTTTATTTCCTTACGGACATGAATACACATTCTTAATTCGATATTTTCTTATGGTAATGCTTTTCTTTTCCTTTCTTGATGTAAAGGTGAACAAAGAAATTATTACTAAAAAACATTTTGTAATACTATCTACAATAATAATATCTGCATCATTAATTTTTATTCTGATAAATCCATTCAGCCCAGAACTTGCACAAACTGCTTTTATAACGGCTATAGCACCCACAGCAATTGCTGCTCCGGTGATTACAAGTCTTAAAAGAAAAAAAGTTGAGTTCGTTGCATTTTCTCTTTTGTTAAACAATTTTACAATTGCGTTGCTCATTCCATTTATGCTTCCGTTCGTTATGCAAAATAATGCAGAGATTTCAATTACAGATGTTCTTTATCCTATATTAATAACATTCTCCGTTCCGTTTGCTTCAGCACAAATCTTAAAAGTAATTTCGAAAAAAATATGGACACGGCTTGTAAACTGGAAGGATGTTTCTTTCTACATATTAATCATAAACATTTATATAGCAACATCCGATGCATCAAATTACATTCGTTCTGAATTTTCGAGCAATCTGGAAATTGTATTTTTTATAGCCGGTTCTTCAGCTCTTCTTTGTATTTTCTTTTTTGGACTCGGCTGGCTAATAGGGGGAAAAGAGCTGCGTCATGAGGCGAGTCAGTCGTTGGGTCAGAAGAACAATGCTTTTACAATCTGGCTTTCACTTACATATATGAATCCTATTTCGGCAATTGGCCCCGTCTTCTATGTTTTCTTTCAAAACCTTTACATATCGTACGAACTTCATAAACACCGCCACGAAAAATAATTTTTTATAATCTACAACCTTTTATTATCTGCGTGCGTCATAACACCATAATATTCGTGGATTATTTGTCCTTTTTAATTAATTTAAAATGTCACTTAAAAGAAAGGAAGTTTAATGAAGAAGTTTTTCAAAATACTCGCATATATATTTGGGGGAGTTGCAGTATTAATAGTTGCCTTCCTTATTTATTTTAATTCATCATATCCAAAAGTTGATCCACCTTCGAGTGAGAAAGTTGAAATTACACCGGCAAGAATTGCACGTGGTGAATATCTTGCGAAACACGTTGCAGTTTGTATGGATTGTCACTCAACACGCGATTGGTCTAAATTTTCGGGTCCGCCTATTCCAGAAACATTGGGCAAAGGAGGAGATAAATTTAGTGAAGAAATTGGTTTTCCGGGGACTCTTTACGCTAAGAATATTACACCAGCTGCCCTTAGCAATTGGACAGATGGAGAATTAATGAGAGCAATTACTTGTGGAGTAAATAAGGATGGAAATGCATTCTTTCCTTTAATGCCATACTTGAATTATAACAAGATGACAGCAGAAGATCTTAATTCAATTGTTGCTTACCTAAGATCACTTAAGCCGATAGAAAATAACGTACCTGAAGGAAGCCTAAATTTTCCGCTTAACTTTATTGTCAAAACTATTCCGCCGGAGTCGTTTCATCCATCACCCGAGCCGAATAAAAATGATCCGGTGAAATATGGAGAATATGTTACAAATTTAGCCGGATGTTTCGATTGTCATACTCAATCTGTTCAAGGTGAATATATAATGGAAAAAGCTTTTGCCGGCGGAGCTGAATTTAAATTCCCGGGCGGAGTTGTAAGAAGCGCAAATTTAACACCGGAGAAAAATACGGGACTTGGAAGCTGGACTAAAGAACAATTTATCGCACGCTTTAAAGCAATGAATCCGGACAGCAACCAGATTCCTTCAGTGAATATGACCGACTATAACACTGCAATGCCATGGACTATGTATGCAGGAATGACCGACGAAGACCTCGGTGCAATTTATGATTACCTCCATACACTAAAACCGATTTATAACTCGGTTGCAAAGTGGACTCCCAGCAAATAATTTTTTGTCGGCATGGAATAACTTCTGTGCCGACATCTTACTATAATTTATTTTAGATTGCCAATCAAAATTTCCGGAAATTTTTAATTGAACGATTTACTTGCTTCTCTGCTTCTATTTATAATTGGTGCAATAGCAGCTGTTATTAACGTTAATGCCGGCGGAGGTTCTTCGCTAACTCTACCAGCGTTAATTTTTCTTGGTTTGGATTCTGCAACGGCAAACGGTACAAACAGAATAGCAATTCTTATGCAGAACGTAAGTTCGGTCTATACATTCAAGAAAGCGCAATATCAGCAATTCAATCTGAGTATAAAGCTTTCATTAATAACGCTTCCCGGTGCTGTTATTGGCGCACTCGTTGCAGTTAAGATTAGCGATGAGTTGTTTAATACAATTCTCGGTATAATTATGATCGCCATTACTTTAACAATGATCTTTCCGGCATCTAGATCAAAAAAGAATGACGACACCGAGAATAAGAAAATCACAATACCGCTTTTTCTTACATTTGTTGTGGTCGGTTTTTATGGGGGTTTTATTCAGATCGGGATCGGTTTTGTTCTGATGGCAATATTAAATAAGATGATGCACTTTAGCCTGATCTATGTTAATATGCATAAGGTATTCATAGTCTTCATTCTTACAATACCAGCTCTGCTGATCTTTATTATCTCGGGTAATGTAAACTGGTACTGGGGAATTAGTCTCGGACTTGGAAATGCACTCGGCGGTTGGTGGGGAACAAAGCATTCAATAAAGAAGGGAGATAAATTTATAAAGACGGTTCTATCAATTGCCATTATTATAATGGCGCTGAAGTTAATGAAGATACTTCCTTTTTAATTACCGTTAGATAAAGAGTGTAATAGCAATCACCGGAATATGAGCAAGTGCATATATTCCGAATCTTATAACAGTTTCTTTTCTTACATCGCTTGCAAGATAACCGAAATAAGCACCTTTCATTATTGTATTGCTCATAATAGAAATTAAAATTGCCGAGACAACTATTCCTGTTGTGAACCCGGAAAAATTTACAAGCGAAAGAACAAATGGGCTTATATCAGTTACACCTACAATAGCAGATAAAGAAAGTATTCCAGACTGACCGAAATATTCTTTTACAAGTCCAGTGAGAAACGAAAGCGCAACAAACAATAGAGCAAAGATAAATGCCGGTCTAATCTCGAATGGGTTTTGAAGTTTTTCGGATTCATCTAATTTTGAAACCTTGTATTTCTTCGTAGGAAAATTAATGAGCGAAATTGCAAATCCGGCAATGCATAATAGCAGCATCTGCCACCACAAATGATGAATGATAGCTGGATTAATTATATAGATAAGAACCAGTAATCTAAGATACATTACGCTCGATGCAACAAGAACGCCCTGAAGCGCATTCTTTGAGATCTGGTTATTCTGTTGAGTCATCCTTCCATAAGCGATTGATACGGCTGTGCTCGATACTATTCCGCTTACAAGTCCCGATACCCAGAATCCTACTTTTTCGCCAAGCCGCTTCGATAAAATATATCCGATAAAACCAATTGTTGAAACCAGTATAACAATCTGCCATACTTTCGAAGGATTGACTTTGAACTGTGTATATTCCTTATTCGGCAGTACAGGTAAAATGATCAATGTAACAAGTAAAAATTTTAGTACTGCAAGGAATTCAACGCGGTCAAGTTTTTCAACAAAATCTTCAAGCTGCGCTTTTTCCGAAAGGAGCATTGTATTTATTATTCCAAGCGCCATTGAAGCCCAGATATCTACAAGCATTGCAAGTGCGCCGACTATAAATGTAAGCAATGCAGAAAGTTCTGTTGTTACACCGGGCTGATCGTATTGAAATTTTGAGGAGTATGAAATTGCTGTTAATGCTGCAAGAGTTAAAAGTCCAATAGGCAGTATTGATTTCTCGCCGATTGTAAATAACCAGGCACATCCAAATCCGAGCATGCTAATAATTGGATATGTTCGTATTCCGCCGAATAATACTTTCTTGTGTTTGCTCTGCGAAGATTCACGCTCCAACCCCACAAGAAGTCCCAGCGCAAGGGCAACTGCAAGTCTTAATTGTACGGTCCACTCAATTGCTTCCATCATTCACCGTTTATATAGTTGAAAAACCATCCTCAATTTGCAGAAAATTTTATGAAGAATAAACAGATGAAGTGCTGATTGACATTATTACCTACTATTGGTTAACAAAAATTTTTTATAGATTTACAACTGAAATTTTTAATGACTTATTAAGACCATCTTACAACATATCACAACAGCTGCTCTCATTGCATAGCTGCTTATCCTTTAGAGAAATTCTCCGCGGGATAAGTCTGTTCCAAAAACACTAAAGCATTTTTAAAAAATTATAACGAATTTTAAATAGCGGGGATGCAATGATAAATCTCAATTCATTGGGTTGGAATGATTTCTTTAATAACTCATTTAAGGGTTTCGACAGCAATATATTCAAGTGCGGACGAATCTCTGCAGAGAATAAAAACAATTATTTGCTATTTACGGAGTTTGGAGAAGCTGCCGGAGAGGTTTCCGGCAAATATCTTTTCGAAACCGCGAAACAGAGTGATTTACCTAAAGTAGGCGACTGGGTGGTCATAACACTTTTCAATAATAATGAATTAGCTGTTATTCATCAGACACTTACAAGAAAAACAAAAATCTCCCGTAAAAGTGCGGATCGTAAAATTGACGAGCAGGTAGTTGCGGCAAATGTTGATCGGGTCTTCATCGTTCAATCATTAGATAACAATTTCAACCTCAACCGCCTGGAGAGATATCTCGCCATTGTAAATCAAAGCGGTGCAGAGCCGGTTGTTGTACTTAATAAATCCGACTTGTGCGATGATGCTGATAAGAAAATTGAATCCGTTAAAGAGAGGGCGGGAATTGATAAAATAGTTGCTGTAAGTGCGGTGGCAAATACCGGGATAGAATTATTAAATAATTTTATTGAACCGGGTAAAACAATTACATTCGTCGGATCATCGGGTGTTGGAAAGTCAACTCTTATCAATGCCTTGCTCGGATACGACCGGTTCGCAACTAATGTGGTTCGCGAACAGGATTCGAGAGGCAAGCACACTACAACACGGCGCGAAATGGTTCTGCTTCCAACCGGTGGAATATTGATTGATACACCGGGGATGCGAGAACTCGGTCTCTGGAATGCTGAAAATGGTTTGGCTCAAACTTTTTCGGAGTTTGATGAGTATTCGGAATTGTGTAAATACTCCGATTGTACTCATACACATGAAGCTGCTTGTGCAGTGCTAAGCGCACTTGATAAAGGAATGATACCAAGAGAGAGATATGATAACTATCTTAAACTGCGCAAAGAGTTGAAATATCTGGAATCGAAACAGAATGGCACTGCCCGGATAGCAGAAAAAAGAAAATGGAAAGCAATTCATAAAGAGCTGAAGAATTTTAATAAGAAGAACAAACAATGATGAAGAAAAGATTTATTACGGCTTAGATATCTGCTTGATAATAATAATTATGTTTGGCAATTTACCGGAAACCAACGGGGGGAATTGATAATGAAACCGCAACAAAAGCCAGATAAATCAATTATACCGGCTAAGTTAATTACTTCAAAAATATTATTGATTAGGGGCGAAAAGGTTCTTTTAGACAGGGACCTGGCAGAATTGTATGGGGTTGAAACCAGAGTATTAAATCAGGCTGTTAAAAGGAATATCGAAAGGTTCCCAGATGATTTCATGTTTCAAATTACAGCCGGGGAGAACCGTTTTTTAAGATCACAATTTGTGACCTTAAAAAGAGGTGGACATACAAAGTATTTACCTTACGTTTTTACCGAACAGGGCGTTGCAATGCTCTCTTCGGTTCTTAACAGTACGCGCGCTATACAGGTTAACATTGCTATTATGAGAGCCTTTGTTGAGATAAGAAAATTTCTTTACAGCAACGATGCACTTGCACAAAAACTGAAAGAACTTGAGAGAAAAACAATAAAGAAATTCGCAGACCAGCAGAAACAGATAAACATAATTTTCGAAGTAATTAAGCAGCTGCTGGCGGAGGAAACTAAACCGGTAAGAAAAATTGGATTCTAATAAATATGATTGTCCAGAAAGAAATTACACTTAAACCGCGACCAAGAGGATTTCATTTAATTACAAACGAGATTCTACAACAATTGCCTGAACTAAAAAGTATTAGTAAGGGGATTGCACATATTTTCATTCATCATACATCAGCATCATTAACAATAAATGAAAATGCAGATCCTTCGGTCCGTTCCGATATGGAAACATATTTCAATCGTGCGGTTCCTGAATCCGACATGAAATATTACGAGCACACACTCGAAGGTGCGGATGATATGACCTCGCACATCAAATCATCGATACTCGGCAGTTCTGTTACGGTTCCTGTTACCGGCGGTCATTTTAATCTTGGTACATGGCAAGGAATCTATTTGTGTGAACACCGTAACCATGGAGGTGCAAGAAGGATTGTTGTTACGATTCATGGCGAGTAATCGAATGCTGATCTACATCCAGTCATTCTTAGGATCGGAGCGACGAAGAATCTTAGAATAGATTCTTCACCTCACTCCGTTCGGTTCAGA